>QNCB01000235.1 GCA_003644335.1 Planctomycetota bacterium
AACGATCTGGGCATGAAAAACACGCCCATTCTCAAGGATATCACCATCACGCCGACCTGGTCGATTGGCTGGGATCACAATTGGCTCAACAAGGTCAGCCTGGATTGGCCCGCGAGCAATCCGGGACAGCGGGCGAACAACTCCAGCCATCTGGACTTCATGAACTGGGGCCTGGAGGTCAACTTCGACCTGAAGAGCGCACTGAAAATACCAGACAAATACTGCGGCGAAATGTACATCAAGGGCTTCCTGAACTTCTCCGACGCCATCGCGGAAAACTTCCTCAACGACGAATTCTACGGCGGCGTGAGCGTAGGCTTCTCATGGTGATTTTTTGAAACAAACTCGAAATTCTAAATCCGAAACAAATCCAAAATACGAAATTCAAAATCCGAAACAAATACGATTGCGAGATGTTCAGCTCCGTAGGAGCGACATCTTTGTGTTGGCCTGTGAAACATTTGAGATGCCGCTCCTACGGAGCTAAAGCAAAAAAAACATGAATGTTTACATTTTAATTATCTGTGTACATCCGTGTTTATCCGTGGTTCTCGTTTTTATGTGAACGGCTACATAATATCTACTTGCGGGCTTGCAAGTCTGTTGCGGGATTGCGATAATATCCGTCATGAAGAAATATCAGCTATCGACGACGGAAGGAGTATTCCGCATGAAGACATCAACCAGACTAGGTACGATTATCGCATTGGGTTTCGCTTTGGTGGTGGCGGGGTGCAACGCCAAGCCCGCTACGCCTCGGACGAAGTGGTACAAGCAGTCCATCAAGACCCTTGCGGTAGATCAGGGCAACGCGGCTGAGGTGGCTGCTGTCGGCAAGATGGAGTCAGCCCGGCTGCGGTATCGGCGAAACATCTCAGCCTTGCAAGACTACTACAACGGCATCGGCAATATCCAAAAGGCCCTCTGGGCGTCGCGCGAGCTGAAGAATCTCGACGAGGCGCAGGAGTTCCAGTGGGTGGGTCTGGCCCCGGCCAGCGGGCCTGCCACCGCACCAGCCCAGGCCAGGGAAGACGCTGCGTCGCAATCTCAGCGGGAGTTGGTGGAGAATCTCATCGCCAGCAGAAAGACTTACATACTCGCGGTGGATGGCCTGGCTAAGCTATACGAAAAAGCTGGCGACGATTTCAAGGCCTATGTCATCCACACCACGCAGTCCCGGTTCCGCCCCGAGCGAACTTACATGTATCTGCTGGATGTCGAAGTGCCCTCCAAAAATCTTCAGCCTATCAAGGTCTACCCCGCGGCCAACCGCTTATACGAGGAGGCTCTGGCCCTGTACAAGCAGGGCAGCTCCGTGCCAGCCCTGGCCAACTACGACAAGCAACGCCGGGCATTGAAGCTGTTCAAGCAGCTCATCAAACAGTACCCCGACAGCACGCGGATAGCCCTGGCTGCGTTTTACATCGCCGAGATTTACAAGGAATATTTCGGCGAGCATTATCTCGCGGTGCTGTGGTACGAACGGGCCTGGACATGGGACCCGTACATCGCGGCTCCGGTTCGGTTCCAGGCTGCACTGCAATACGACATCCACCTGGACGAAAAAGAAAAGGCGATGGAGCTGTACAAAGCCAGCCAAAAGCTCGAACCTTACTACGAAAATAATCATCGCTACTGCAAACAACGAATCCGCGAACTCCAAGAGCAAGGGGTACGGGAGAAAAAGTAGACAGGATTCAGGAGTCAGGATTCAGGAGAAAACCTATCTTGACGCATCGGGGCGGAACGCGCTAAAAAGATGAAAAAAAAGTCTGACAGCCCGGAGGCTTCTGCCACGCCGATGAAGGCTCCCGAGCCTATTGTCGCGGACGACCAGTCAAGTCAGCTAGCTGACGCTGAGCGGCAGGGTCGGCAGATACCGGGGTATCAGATACTTGCCAAAATCGGTGCCGGGGCTATGGCGGTGGTTTTCAAAGCCAGGCAAATCAGCCTGGACCGCATCGTCGCTATCAAGGTGATGCCGAAAAAACTCTCCGCCGACCCGGAATACGTCGAGCGATTCTACCGCGAAGGCCAGGCTGCAGCCAAGCTCAACCACGCCAATATCGTCCAGGCATTCGACGTCGGTCAAGCCCATGGCTATCACTATTTCGTCATGGAATATGTCGAGGGCAAGACCGTCTACGAAGAGCTTGCAGCTGGCAAAGTTTTCAGCGAAGCCCGCGCGCTGGACATCGCGATTCAGATAGCCCAGGCCTTGGTACACGCCCACGAGCTTGGGCTGATTCACCGCGACGTGAAACCCAAGAACATTATGATAACGCCCGACGGGGTCGCCAAGCTGATGGACATGGGCCTGGCCCGGGTAGCTGACGACGCCAAAGCTATCGCAGCTGAGGCAGGCCGACTTTTCGGCACGCACTATTATATCAGCCCGGAGCAAATCCTAGGCCGAGGCGACGTGGATTTCCGCTGCGACATCTACGGACTCGGCGCGACGCTGTACCACATGATAACCGGACGCGTGCCCTTCGACGGCAAGGACTCCAAGGAAGTCATGATCCGACACGTCCGCCAGGAGCTTGTCTCGCCGGAGAGGTACAATCTCGATTTGTCTTTCGGTATATGCAAGGTCGTGCGCAAGATGTTAGCAAAGGCTCCCGCTGACCGTCATGGCAGCACGCAGGAACTTCTGGAAGACTTGCAGTCGGTGGATTTCCTGCTCGAAGCGGAAGCTCCGACCGACGACATCCCAGGCTTGTCAGGCCTGGCCCAGCATATCGCCCCCGACGCGCCCGGGCCAAAACCAGCCTCGACAAACAGAGCAAGCCAGGCCACGACTGACATAACATCCACCCCCGACCAAGCCAAGCCTATAAAAAAACTCCCCCTCCCCCTGCTGATAGCACTGGCTGCAAGCGTCCTGCTAAACATCCTCCTGCTACTGCTGCTGCTCTAGCCGCCAGGCTTGGAGGTCTTCGGGCGTGTTGATGTTCTCGAAGGCTGGGGCGTTGGCGAAGCGGACTTCCGTAGCCTGGAGATCTTCCCATAGCTGGCGGATTTTCAACTTGCCCTCGTCGATGGATTTCGAGACAGCCCGGCTGTGCCCAGCCGAGACGACGCAGCAGAGCGGGTGCCTTTGTATGCCCTGCGTGCATGTGTTTTGCGTGCATGGTTCGTGGTCGCCGCAGAGCAACGCCCAGGACAGCCCCGCTTGGCTATGACGCCAGGCTACGATGAGTTTGTTTATTTCCACGCGCGAAATCGCTGGCATGTCGCACGGCAGAAACACCGCTCCCCGGGCCCGGCCTGCTGCCCAGACAAGCCCAGCTTCGATGCCACCCATCGGCCCATTGCCCAGCCTGATGTCAGGCAGAATTTCCAGATGAGTCTCTCGGTATGGCTCAGGATCGTTGCAAATCAGCACGACCTCTCCCACGCCGGCAGCGAGCAATTCCCGCGCCTGGTGAAGCACAATAGACTCCCCCGCCAGCCCGGGCAGCAGTCCCTTGGCCAGGCCACCCAGCCGAGTCGCCAACCCCCCTGCCAAAATTACGCCCACAAGTTCCATCGTCAAATCCTGTAACTTTTTCAACAGATCACACCCCGCCGACCAAGCTGGGCGAGAAGATTACCGCAACGCAAGATAACCGCAACGAGCTTGACTTTCACGCGTCGAATCGCTACGGTCGCCACACATG
>QNCB01000236.1 GCA_003644335.1 Planctomycetota bacterium
ATTGCCCCGGACATAATTTGCCCCGCGTGCGATGTCGTCGAACATCATCAGCGTCCAGACCAGCCCAGCCCCCCCAGCCATCAGGCTCCACGCATGATACCCAGGCCTCCAAAGCCCCAGCCCAGTCATTGCAAGCCAAACGAACAGACCCAAAGCGGTCCATTCGAACAACCTGTGCGACATGTGGCCATCTTGTTGCGCCGTAGGAATGTTTGTCATCATATTCCTATCGACACACAAGGCAGTATAACTTTGAAAATTGGTGGGCCGGTTGACTGGTTGATTAGTTCGTAGCGTGGGCGTCCCGCCCATGTTCTTTTTCTTTTTTTTATCATTCCCGCGCAGGCGAGAATCCATTCTTTTTCTTTTCTGTTTTTGCTTTTACTGACAACAGATAACTGACAACAGATAACTTTTTTCTCTCTGCGTTCTTTCGCGGTAAAAAAATTCTTTTTTTGTCGTTCCCGCCAAATCCGCAATCCGAAACAAAAAAATGGGACGCCAGCCTGGTCCTTCAGGTGGCGTCCCGTGGCGCGTGCGTGCGAAAAGAATTGCGGGCGCAACTTTGAACGTCACCTGAAACATACGATTCGTTGTTGGGCGAGGCAAATTTGGCGAGAGTTTTTTTCGAGTTTTTCAACTGTTTGAGATACTCCGCCTTGGCGGGTATAATGGACAGGCCTGTTCCAAAACGGCAAGGCTGGCTATGACAGACAAGGAAAATATGAGCGACACCCGCGACGTTGACAAAAAAATATCGCCGAGTCTCCAGGCCAAGTTGAACAGGCTGCGGGAAATTCTTCGCGGGCTGGCCAGCGTGGTTGTCGGCGTCTCTGGCGGGGTGGACAGCTCGCTGCTCTTGGCCCTGGCGGTGGAAACGCTTGGCAAGCAGAATGTCCTGGCTGTAACAGCCCGTGGGTTCATGCACTCAGCCAGCGAGACTGCTGCGGCCGCTCTGGCAGCGGAGCAGGTCGGCGCCGAGCTGTTGGAAGTAGACCTGGCTGAGTTTAGCGAGGATAGTCTTGCCAAGATAAAACTCAATCAGCCCGACCGCTGTTACTGGTGCAAGTTTCTGATTTTCTCGCACCTGGCGTCCCTGGCCTCTCAGCGGGGCTACGCGGCCGTGGCCAGCGGTTCCAACGCGGACGACCCGGGGGACTATCGTCCGGGCAGCCGGGCTGAGGTTGAGTTGGACATAGCCAGGCCCTTGCTCATGGCGGGGATGACCAAGCGGGACATCCGCGACCTGGCCCGGGCGATGGGCCTGGGGATGTGGGACAGGCCCGCTGCGCCCTGTCTGGCTACGCGCTTGCCATACGGGCGAGAGCTTAGCGACGCTGTGCTTCGGCGAATAGAGCAGGGCGAAGCTGACCTGGCGAGACTTGGCCTGGCTCACTGTCGCCTGCGAGACCATGACACCCTGGCCAGGCTGGAAGTGCCGCCCGGGCAGCTCGCCCAGGCCTTCGAACTACGAGAGAAAATCGTCCAAACCCTCAAAGCCCGCGGATATACTTATATAGCCCTGGACCTGGAAGGCTTCCGCAGCGGAGCAATGAATGAAACGCTGGGGAAGCAGGAGTCAGGAGTCAGAATTTAGGAGTCAGTAGTCAGTAAAAGCAAAAACAGCTTGAACCACGGATGTACACGGATGTACACAGATGTTTAAAAATTACGGTAATCATTTACAGTTTTTTCACAGCTATCCCATAACACGATGGCTTGACAGCTCCGTAGGAGCGATATCTTTGTAGTAACGCGATTGCGTAATGTTTAGCTCCGTAGGAGCGGCATCTTTGTGTTGGGCTGTGGAACGGTTTAAGATGTCGCTCCTACGGAGCTTGGTTCGTGGCTGTCTTTTTTTCTACAAAGATGTCGCTCCTACGGAGCTTGGTTTGTGGCTGTCTTTTTTTCTACAAAGATGCCGCTCCTACGGAGCTGAATCCGCAGCTAAAAAACATGCGGATTGACGTCCCAACGCGGATTGATATTCTGAAGACCCAGCCGTAGCCCTGTATGTTTATTGGTTACAGTATGATTAACAACCGAATTTCTGTCGTCTATGGGATGGCTGTGGAATGATTACAGTAGTTTTTGCTTCGGGCTGAAAAAACACGGAGGGTTACCGTAGTTTTTGCTTTTACTGAGTACTGACAACTGATTACTGACAACTTTTTAAAATGAATTTGTTTACGGAAAAAGAAGATCGGGTTATCGAGGCTGGTGCGCCACTTGCCGTTCGCATGAGGCCTAGGTCTATCGACGAGATACTCGGGCAAGACGAGTTCCTTGGCCCGGGCAAAATGCTGCGCCGAATGCTCGAAGCTCAGAGCTTATCGAGCCTGGTTTTTTATGGACCACCTGGCACGGGCAAGACGACGCTTGCTTCGGTTATCGCTCACAGTGGGGATTGCGATTTCCACAGCCTAAACGCCGCGTCGAGCAGCGTGAAAGATGTCCGGGCGATAATGGACCAAGCCCGGGCGACGCTGGTAAGCGCGGGCCGACGAACGGTGCTGTTCATGGACGAGCTGCACCGGTTCAATCGCGCCCAGCAGGATGTGTTGCTCGGCGATGTCGAAAATGGCGTGATACATTTGATCGGCGCGACGACGGAGAATCCGTTTTTCACCATCAACTCGCCGCTGCTTAGTCGGAGCACGATTTTCCAGTTCCAAAGTCTTTGGCCCGAACACTTGCTGGAGCTGATGCGTCGAGCCCTGGCTGATAAGGAGCGAGGCCTGGGCGGATACAACATAGAAGCGACTGACGAAGCTCTGGAGCACCTGGCGAAAACAGCAGACGGCGACGCCCGCCGGGCTTTGACTGCGCTGGAGGTTGGCGTAAAAAGTCAGGTAAGTTCAGCAGGCAGGGACGATGTGAAAATTATCTTCGACCTGGCTGTGGCACAGGAGTCCATCCAGGCCAAAGCAATTCAGTACGACCGCTCCGGGGATATGCACTACGACGCAGCCAGTGCGTTTATAAAATCCATGCGAGGCTCGGACCCGGACGCGACGGTTTATTGGCTGGCCAAGATGCTCGCAGCTGGCGAAGACCCGCGATTCGTCGCTCGGCGCATAGCTATTCTCGCCAGCGAAGACATCGGCAATGCCGACCCGCGAGCGATATCCGTCGCAGCGGCAGCCTTTGAAATAACCGACCGGATCGGCATGCCCGAGTGTCGAATAACACTCGCCCAGGCTGCGATATACATGGCTTGCGCGCCCAAGTCCAACGCTTCGTATCTTGCGGTGGACGCAGCCCTGGCTGACGTAAAAAACAATCGCACGATACCTGTGCCCAAGCATCTCCGCAACGCGCCACACCCCGGAATGCGGGAGCAATTCGGCAATGCTAAGGGCTATCAATATAGTCACGACCACCCCGGCGGCATTAGCCCAGACCAGGACTACCTCGGCGTGGAGAAAACATATTACACCCCAACCGAGAGAGGCTACGAAGCCCATATCGCAGCGTATCTGAAGTGGGCGGAGGAAATGCGGAAAGCGTAGCGCCACCCTCCGCTGTGGATTTGGATGTGAAAAAAAGAAAAATTTTACCGCGAAAGAACGCATAGATCGCAGAGAGAAAAACAAGTGTCGGGGAATGAAAAAAGAAAAACATGGGCAAGACGCTTGGGTTATGCGCAGCAAGAAC
>QNCB01000237.1 GCA_003644335.1 Planctomycetota bacterium
AAAATTCACCATGAAGAACATGAAGAGCATGAAGTTCTTTTTTTTTCTTTTGAGTCTGTTATCTAAAAAACTGAAAAATCTTCAGTTCCTTCAAGTGCTTCATGGTGCAATCAGTTTGTGTGTATTTTGCAGCACTTTTTCGTCAATGACTGTGAACGGTTACGCTTGTTTCTTCGGGCTGGGGATTCGGAATATGATTGCGTAGAAAACTGGCACGACGAGCAGCGTTAGCACGGCGGCAAAGGTCAGGCCGAACATTATCGTTACGGCCATGGAAATGTAGAATGCGTCGAAAACCAGCGGCGTCATGCCAAGCACGGTCGTAGCTGCAGCCATCATCACAGGCCTCACCCTGCTAACGGCGGAGTCTATTATGGCGTCGTAACTATCCTTGCCCTGGCGGATTTCCAGGTCGGTCTGGTCGATAAGGACGATGGCGTTTTTGATCAGCATGCCCATCAGGCTGAGCATACCCAGCAGAGCCATAAAGCCGAAAGGCTGACCCATGACCAGCAGCCCGACCGTTACCCCGATGATACCCAACGGCACGCAAAGCCAAATTATCAAAGGCTGCCGGAGGGCGTTGAACAGGAAAATCACGATAAGCACCATCAGCAGAATAAACATCGGAATGCTCCCCGCCAGTGCAGCCTGGGCGTCGCTGGAAGATTCGTGCTCGCCGCCCCATTCGAGCGAGTATTCTCCCCCGAGACCGTTGGCCTTTTTGTAGTCCGCAAAGGCTTGGAGAATCTTCGGAGCCACCCTGTTGAACAGGACGCTGGCGTTGCCAACTTTCGGGTCGGCGTGGACGGTTATGGTTGGCACGCGGTTGCGTCGCTGGATTATCGAGTTTTCCCAAACCGTCGGGAATTTTTCGGAGACCACCTGCATCAGCGGGATCATCTTGCTGGCCAGGGGGCTCCATATTTGCAGGTCGTTCATGCTTTCCACCTCAGCCCGTTCCCTCTGAGGCGCCCGTGCGATAATCGGCAGGATGCGATTTCGCTCGCGATATGTGCCGACCTGCGCCCCCTCGAACGAAGCCTGGAGAATCTGGGCAACTTGCGGACGAGTAACGCCAGCTTTGTGTGCCTGGGTCTGACGCAGCTCGGCGAGGATAACCTTCGTCTTGTTCCGCCAGTCGTTGCGGATGCTGACAGCCCTGCCGTCGTCATGCAGAATGGTTTCGCACAGCTCGCTCATTCGGCGGAGGTGTTCGCTGCCGGGCCCGCGCAGGCGAGCCTGAATTTTCCCGCCATCGCCGGGGCCTAGCAGAAACGTCTTGACCAGGCAGGTCGCGGAAGTATATTTCTCGTCCAGATATTTTTGGAGCTTTTCCTTCATCGGCTCGATGACGTGATAGTCATTTACTGCAACGAGCAACTGGGCGTAGCTGCTGTCGGTTTTTTCCGGCGAGTATGTCAGCAGGAACCTTGGAGCGCCCTTGCCGACCGTGGCTGCGACGTGCGTTACGTCGTCCAGCGACTGGACATAGCTTGCGATTTCCTCCGCTACTTTCGTCGTATCGTCGATATGCGTGCCCTTTGGCAGCCAAATGTCGACCATAAACTGAGGCCTGGTCGAAGCGGGGAAGAAACTGGTTTCGATCTGTTCAAACCCCACAAACGCCAAGACAAGTATGCCAGCCACGGCGCCCACAGTCAGCCAGCGCACGCGGATAGACCCAGCCAGACAGGCCCGGTAACCGCGGTAGAATTTGCCCTGGTGAGGCTGGGGCGGGGCAGCGTTTTCGCCATCGCCAACCTTGGCTTTGATGAAGGTGTAGCACATCAGCGGCGTAACGGTTACAGCTGTTACCCAGCTGGCCATCAGCGAGATAAGCAACACCTGGAACAGCGAGCGACAATACTCGCCGGTGGAATCTTGCGATAGGCCTATCGCGCCGAACGCCAGCACGGCTATAACCGTCGCGCCCAGCAGCGGCATCATGGTTTGGCTGACGACGTCCCGGGCTGCTTTGAGTTTGTCGACGCCCGCGTGGATTTTTATCAGCATGCCGTCGGTGATGACGATAGCGTTGTCCACCAACATGCCCAGAGCGAGGATAAGCGCACCGAGGGAAATTCGCTCGAGCGTAATGTCGTAGATTTTCATAACCACGAACGTAGCCGCTATCGTTATCAGCAGCACCACGCCGATAATCATGCCCGACCGCAAGCCCATGAAAATAAGCAGCACGACGATGACGATAGCGACAGCTTCGACGAGGTTGACCACGAATGCGTTGATGGATTTAGTTACAGCGGTCGACTGATAGGCAATGACGCCCAGCTCCATGCCGACGGGCCTTTGCGGTTCTAGCTCAGCTAGTCGCTTCTCCACAGCCCGGCCCATCTCGACGACATTGCCACCCTGCACAGTGGAAATAGACAGGCCTATGGCGGGAGCTCCGTCGAAGAAGAGCTTGTTGCTGGCCGGTTCCCTGTAGCCTCGGCGGACGGTGGCGATGTCCTTCAGCATGAGAACTCTGCCTGAGGCCAGGCCCGGGATTATCAGCTCGCCGATTTCCTTGACCGAGTCGTATTGGCCTGACACTTCGATTGGGATATATTCGGTGCCGACCTTGACCCTGCCGCCATTGGATACGAGATTTTTCTGGGCAAGCAGGTTGAAGATTGTTTCGGGCGATATGCCGAGGTTGTTGAGTTTTGGCCTGGATATTTCGACATAGATAGCTTCGGGGAGGAGTCCGTAGAGGTCGACCTTTTTGACGTCTTTGCAGAGCAGCAGTTCCCGCCGGAGCATGTCGACGTAGCGGCGTATTTCCTCGTAGGAATATCCCTCGCCGGTGATGGCGAAGAACACGCCGAACACGTCTCCGTAGTCGTCCACCACCATCGAAGGCCCAGCTCCGGGGGGCAGGTCTTGCTGGGCGTCGCTTACCTTACGGCGAAGTTCGTCCCACACCTGCGGCAGGGAATGCTTGTCGTATTTGTCCTTGATCGTCGCGGTAACGGTCGAGAAGCCTCGCTCGCTCTTGGAGGTAACCCTCTTGAGTTGGCCTAGCTGTTGGACGGCTTTCTCTATTTCGTTAGTAACTTCCTCCGCTACCTCCGCAGCTGTGGCGCCTGGGTAGGGCGTGATAATCTGCGCGTCCTTGATGGTAAACTCCGGGTCTTCAAGTCGGCCTAGCGTTTGGTAAGCTATAATTCCGCCGCCCAAAGCCAGCACCGTCATCACCCAGACAATGACCTTTTTCGTAATGGAAAACTCTGCGATATTCACTCCGTTGCCCTCCTGGCTTGGAACACCAGGGGCCTGACTTTCATACCGTCGCGGAGATGATACACGCCGGATGTCGCGACGATATCGCCGACCGCCAGGCCTGTGAGAACCTGAATATTTCCGTCCGCCATCGAGCCTACCGTTACTTCTCGCCGGGTGACCCGAGCGGTTTTGGGGTCTTGAACCCAGACGAATCGCTCGCTGCCAGGGCCGGAGAAGACAGCGTTTACCGGCAGGTAAAAGGCTTTGCTGTCATCCTTGATGTCCAGCGGAATTTTGCCTTGCAGCGTAGCGGACATGCCTGGCAGAATCAGGCCTGGCTTGGGAGCGGGCATTGTGAATGTTACGGCGTATGTTTTCGTCGTCGGGTCTGCGGTCCGCTCAGCTTCGAAATATGTTACAGCG
>QNCB01000238.1 GCA_003644335.1 Planctomycetota bacterium
TCACTTGAGACAGTATAATCGCGGCGTATCTATTTGTCAATAAACAAGTTAGATTTTATTCAGCAAACCCTAGTTAACCAATCAACTAGCTACTCAAACCGGTCGGTTTGAATAATCTTCTTGAAAATCCGCGTAATCCGTGGACTCCGATTCCCTACTTGCCTATTCCTTATTGCCTATATGCTTATTTGCCTACATCCACTCGTTCGAAGCCGGTGTAGACGTTCAGTCTTTCGCCCCGGGCAAAGCCTATCAGGGTGATGTTGAACTTTTTCCCCAGGTCTGCCGCAAGAGCTGTTACCGCCGAGCGCGATACCAGCATTGCTACTCCGCAAGCTACGGCTTTGGAAACTATCTCCGCCGAGAGCCTGCCCGTCGAGAAAATAATCTTCCCCGCCAGGCCGATGTCGCCCAGCAAGGCCAGGCCTACGATTTTATCGAACGCGTTGTGTCGGCCCACGTCCTCAGCGAAGAGCCCCAGCCCCCCAGCCTCAGCCAATGCGCAGGCGTGAACCCCGCCTGTTGCCCGCCAGAGCTTGGCCCGACTGTCAAATTCCCTGCCAAGTTGCAACAGGGTATCAGCGGATATTTTCATTCCGCCGGCCTGAGTTGCAGCCAATTTTTCAATATCGCCCCGCGGGCTTGTCAGGTCTTGGCCTGTCCCACCGCTGCCACAGCCCGTGCCCCAGGTCCATCTGCTGGTCAAGGTCTCCAGCGCGTCTTCATCAAAATCTCCCCGCAGACAAACTCGACGAGTGTCAGGCTCAACGAGAACCTCGCGGAGGTCGGTCTTGCTTCGGATAACACCTTCGCTACGGAGGAACCCCACCGCCAGGGCGTCGAGATTTTCGGGCAAACATAGCATCGCCCAGCGGAGCCGACCGTCGTTTATGTCCAGCTCGATGCGCTTTTCCACCACAAGCGTATCAGCCCGGGCCCGGGCCAAGCCCGCACGGTAACAACGAATAGGTTGCTCTCTGGTAATATCCATTTTGTGAAAAAAACAGCGGCTCGAATAGCACGATTTTTTTAAGTTATCAGTAAAAGCAGATGCCATGGTTTCATATTTCGAATTTCGATATTCGGATTTGCTTTTACCTGCTTTTACTTGTTTTGTATGACGCCATAGCCTAGTAGCAGGAGCAGTAGTCCAGCGGAGGCGGACTTTAGCCAAGCCGGCACCCAGCCTTGGTGCATAGCCGATTTGACCTGGTCTATCGTAATTATGTGGTCCAGCAGCAACCCGCCGAGCAGGGCGGCCACGAGCATCGTGCCGAGATATATCAGACAGGTTCGCCTGCCCATGATTTTCCAGATGGTCGCCAGGGTCGCTGCATTGGTAGCCGGGCCTGTCATCAGCAGAGCAAAGGCAGCCCCCGGCGAGACACCTGCCAATATCAAGCCCGCCGCTATCGGTATCGAAGCTGTCGCGCAGATGTAAATTGGCACGCCCACGAGCATCAGCAGTAGAATTTGCAATGGCCCAGGCGGGACCAGCTGGGAGAAATAATCGCTCGGCACCAGGGCAGATAGTATCGCAGCGATGGCCAGACCCAGCAGTAAAGGCCTGGCGACGTCCCGGGGCAGCGTGACGAATCCATAACTTATCGCCTGAGCCATTCGAGATTTCGTCTCCTTGCCCTCGCAACACGCATCAGTGCATTTGTCATGGATGGGTTCACTGTTCGGCGCAGCATCTTTTTCCGTGGCAGAGACAACCACGCCGCCTAGTATGCCACTGAGCAGAGCTGCCAGCGGACGGTATATCGCCAAGACAGGCCCGAGCAGGCTGAAGGTTGCCAGGATGCTGTCGACGCCCGTTTGCGGCGTGGATATCAAAAACGCCGTCGTCGCAGCCCGGCTGGCACCGTGCTTTCGCATCGAGGTTGCTACGGGAATAACCCCGCAGGAACACAACGGCAGGGGCACGCCAAAAGCGGACGCTTTGAAAATGGGCCAAAGACCGCCCCCGCCAAGGTGCCTATCGACCAGCTCCGGCGAAATGAAAACCGACAAGACCCCAGCGACGAAAAATCCGAACAGCAAGTAAGGAGCCATCTCGCCCAGCACCAGCCAAAACTGCCAACCCACATTAGTCAATTGCTCAACCATCTTCGCCTCGCATCAGACAAAACTCACCATGAAGCACATGAAGAGCATGAAGTTTTTTTCAACAAGTCTTCAGTAATCAGTAAAAGTAAAAAACAGAAAAACACGAATGTCGCAGAGAAGGCTAAGTTTTCCGTAGCATGGGCATCTTGCCCATGTTTTTTTCTTCTTTCTGTTTTTACTGATAACTTCTTTTTCTTTACCCGTTCGTTGCAGCAGTCCAGTTGGCTAGGAACTTCTCTGCGTTCATATCTTTTCGAATCCCCAGCCTGGTCAGGGCGAAGTCGTACTTCGCGGGGTCCGCCGGGGCGAGCTGTCTGAAGCCAGTGGTGATTTCCAGGGCGGTTTGCATGTCCGCTGACTTTCGCCCGGTCAGGCCCATCGCCAGACCCAGCCTATGCATGTGCGTATCGAGCGGAACCACCAGCCAGGCTGGGTCTATGCAACTCCAGCCGCCCGGGTCTACCGCGTCAGCCCGCACGAGCCAACGTAGCATCAGCATCAATCTTTTGCAGGCGCTGGAGCCTGTGGGACTTGGCAGCAGGTAGCCACACTTATTGCCTGATGTGTCGATGAGCAGGCCCAGGAACGCCATCGCCGCCGGGGCCGCAGCCTGGTCGCCGGGGCGAATTCCCCGAGCGAAGCCAACCTCGATCGAGCCTAGCTTTTTTATTATTCGGCGAAGGGCTATCAGCAGAGCAGCGACATTCTCGCTGCGGACAAACCGATATTTGAAGCCCCGCAGCCGCCTGGTAATCTGCCCCGGCGAGGTGCCAACAAGAAACTTCGCCGGGTTTGGACCTAGCCGATCGAGAACCGCCTCGACGCTATGGAGGATTTGCTCCACCTGCCCGAAGGCCAGCGAACTAGCCAGCAAGGCTACAACCTCGCGGTCGGCAGGGTCGTCGTAGCGATACAAAAACTCCAACGGGTCAGGGTGAACATACGCCCGGCGGTTTAACTCGCGATACAAATTTTCCAACATATCGCTACGAGAATCCATTTTTCTTTTTCTTGTCACTCCTCAGGCAAATTTGAAACCCAGCCAATGCCCTCCGGATTTCCGCTTGCGCGGGAATGACACAGAAGGAGGCTGTGTTTTTTTCGCCCAAGTTTTCACAGCCGGGGGCGGCGGTGCTACATGCTTTCGCCCAAACTTCCACAGCCGGGGGCGGCTGTGCTACGTGACGGTTTTTATGCAACCGCCTGCTTGAGGTGATCGATGCCGAGTCGGTCTATCACTCTGCCCAGCCGTTCGTTTGGCTTGGCGTTGGCTTTGAAGTACTCGACAATTTTTTCGATCGTCGCCGTAGCTTGGGTGTCGTCCAAGCCTTCGGTCAGCGGTTCGGACAGGCGAGGCCTAGCCCCGCCACACCCGCCTACCAACACCCGCCAGCCCTTGGCTGTGCCCTGCAGGCCTATGTCTTTGATCGCTGTTTCGGCGCACTGAAACGGACAGCCGCTGACGCCCATCTTGAGCTTGCCGGGCAGTTCCATGCCGTGATATTTTTCGTCCAGCTTCAAGCCCATGCCCAA
>QNCB01000239.1 GCA_003644335.1 Planctomycetota bacterium
CCGCTACGCCACAGCTTTAAAATGTTATGCGCGGCGCATATCAGCGACCACTCGCTACGGCAGGCTTCAAATCCTCGCCGCATAAACTTATCGCCGCATAAACTTATCAATACCACGAGCATCTTTAATCTGGCCGAACACCGGTTCGACCGTTTGGCCTCCAAGTTTGTGAAGTGTGTGGCAAAAATTTTTTATAAAAACGCCTGATTCCAATCGCAAGGCGGAAAATTATAAGCCATGGGAATCTTTTCGCAGTGCTCAAATCAATCCATTGGCCGCGTTATACCCACCAAACGCGTATTATTCACTTGTCAAATTTTGTCAGGCCCGAATTGTGCAACAGACTCTGAAGAAGAAAGGATTCCAGCTCCCCGATCTGGTCGAGGACAAGCTTCGCGGGAATGACTCACGGGAAGCATAATACCTTGCAAAAAGTGCGAAAGTTTACATTACTGAAAACTTAAAAAAAATTCGTGGTTCTGTTTTTTCTGTGAAAAAGTTGCATTGGCTTGGCAGGGGGGGTAGAATGTTCGCATGAGACAAAAAATTACAATCGCGATGACCATCGCAGTTGGGTCGACGTTGTCTTGGCCCGCGTCGGTTTGGGGCGTCGTCGAGGATGGCTACCAGGCCCCGAAAGCCCAGGGCACTGGTGTGCCTTGGAAGGCTGTGGTCTTGCTGGGCGTGATGCTCGTTGGTATCCTCGCAGTTGTGCTGAGAGATTCCCGCCGAACGCAAAGCCGAGCCTAGCTGTCGAATTTACTACAAGAACACAAAACTCACTATAAAGCACCTGAAGAGCATGAAGTTTTTTTATTTTGTTTCTAAAAAAATCTTCAAGTCCTTCATGAGCTTCATGGTGCAATCGATTATTGGTTTTTTATAGGAGAAACGACATGAAAAACTCGCGCAAGGTAATCATCGGTGTTCTGATCTGCCTGAATGTCGGGCTGCTTGGAGCGTTGGTTCATCTGAACACAACGCCCGCTTACGCCCAGCCCTTCCGGACGACGGACTATGTTGTGGTTACGTCGAAGGTGGCTTCGGGGTGGGACGCTCTGTGCGTTATCGACCTGGAAAAGCAGAAGCTGGTCATCTGGAAATGGGACAAGACCAAGAAACGCCTTGTCGCCCTTGGCGGCCGCGACCTGCCCAGAGATTTCAAAGTAAGACGTCCGAGCCGATGAGTTGGCGAACCATAGGAGATACGAAAATGAAAAACGACACGAACATTATAATAGTGCTTCTGATAGCGGCAGCCTGCATTTTGGGCGCGATGGCGATTGGCTCGTTCAACGCGGACAAGGCCTATGCAGCCTCGGCTGACAGAACGGCTGGCAGCGACTACATCATGATCAATGGAGCTATCAGCGACTCGATCGACCTGCTGTACGTTATCGACGTGCCAAACCGCAAGCTCCTGGCCTATGCTATAAACCCCGTGCGAAACACCGTTACCGTGGTCGATAATCGGGTCAGGCTGAGCACCGCTTTTGGCACAAGCTCCGCGGGGCGATAGCTTGTAGCACAGCCGCCCCCGGCTGTGCTATATGAAAAACCACAGCTGAGGGCTGCTATGCTGCACGTAAAAACCACAGCCGAGGGCGGCTGTGCTACACTGGACATACCAACAAACGACATCGCCCAGCGAGCGCTGGCTGGGGAGCGGTTCTCCCGCGACGAGCTACTGTCTATCGCAGCCCAGGCCCAGCAGCGGGGGGGGTGGAACCTTCTATACCAGGGGCATCTTGTGCGACAGGCCAATTTCGGCAGGGGGGTCCGGCTGTGCGCGATCGTGCCGGGCAAACTTGGCAACTGCACCGAAGACTGCCGATGGTGTGCCCAGTCAGCCTGTTCCGCGCCAGGCGTAACCGAGCCGAAACGAACTAGCTTGGACGAAATCTGCTCCGCTGCGGATGAAGCAGCCGAGCTTGGCGCGACGAATATCGGCATTGTAAACTCCGGCAAAAAACCCGCCCAGCGAGATATCGACGATGTCCTGGCTGCAGCTAATCGAGTAGACCAAGACGAAAATACGCAAATCGAACTCTGTGCCTCGCTGGGCGAAATGTCCGATAACCAGTTGGCTCAATTGTCAGCTTCGCCGATAAAGCGGTATCACCACAACCTCGAGACCTCGCGGAGATTTTTTCCGCAGATGGTTACCACTCACACCTACGACGAGAAACTCCGCACCTTGCGGCTGGCCCGGCAGGCTGGGCTTAGCATTTGCAGCGGCGGGCTTTTCGGGCTGGGCGAAACGTGGGAGGACCGCATAGACCTGGCTCTGACGCTGCGGGACGAGGTCAGCCCGGACGTCGTCCCGCTGAACTTTCTCGTGCCGATACCGGGGACGACCCTGAAAAACGCCAAGCCCTTAGCTCCGCTGGAGATTCTACGGATAATCGCTATGTATCGCATTATCATGCCCGACATCGACCTGAAAGTCGCAGGCGGCAGAGAGACAAACCTCGGCGACATGCAAAGCTGGATATTCTTCGCCGGAGCTACGAGCATTATGGTAGGAAAATATCTCACAACAGCAGGCCAATCCGCAGGCCGAGACATGAAAATGATAAAAAACATGGGCCTGCACGTCGTGGAGCAGTTTGAACCACAAAAGCCATAGCAGAACCACGAATGAACACTAATAAACACGAATTATTTCCACAACCATCCCATAGATAGCAGGAAAATGTCAATCCGCGTTTTTTAGCTCCATAGGAGGAGCGACATCTCAAACTGTTCCAAATGCCAACACAAAGATGCCGCTCCTATGGAGCTAAACATCACGCGATCGCGTTACTACAAAGATATCGCTCCTACGGAGCTATCGATCCCTCGTATTATGGAGTGGCTGCGAAACAGGCGTATTATGGAATGGCTGCGAAACAGATTATATTTTTGTAACTACTTGTAAACAATAGACTTAACGCAACATAATATATATTATCGGACCTTTTCCCCCGTAGCATGGGCATCTTGCCCATGTTTCTTTTCTGTTTTTGCTTTTACTGATTACTGAAGGTTGATAACGGATTACTTTTTATGCGTTCTTTTGCGGTAATTTCCTTCTTTTCTTTGTCATTCGTGTCCCGCGGTTATTGTTTTTGAAAAAAAATAAAAAAAATCCATTTTAGTGCTTGACGATATTCACATCTTGGGTTATTATTGAGAATGCTCAGGGAGCGGATTAGATCGCTCAGGAGTTTGCTCGTGTTGGACTGCTTGCTCGCTTTGGCTCGACATCGGCAATTCCGCAAAGTATCTTTTCCTCTTCCGCGATGTTGCTCCTTCGCCTTGCTTTGCTTTGTTGGTTGTTGAAAGAGGAGATTAAAATTTAGCTCGTGTGTCTCAGGTAGCTGCTCCGCTCAAAGTATTGGCTATCTCAGACACGAAACCGGGGCGGGATTGAGAGGAATTTGCTCTGCGTTTGCTCACGCGGAGTGTAGAAAATCGCTCAGCCCCCCCCCTGCCCCAAATGTTTTATGCGTTTTTTTTGTATGATGTGCTCAAAAGTGATTGCTCACCTGTATTGCCCTGGAGCGATACAAAACGGCTCGCATGTTCGCCGCATTGCGACCCGATAAAGAAACTGGGCTGCTTAGGAACAGTCCCGAGAAAGAAGGAGATGCTCAG
>QNCB01000240.1 GCA_003644335.1 Planctomycetota bacterium
GACCCGGTGCAGGCTGTTCTATTCGAAAATCCAGGCCAATCCGCTGCTGCACATGGAAAATATCATCAACGACTGGATGGACGAAGAAGGCGTCGAGGTCAAGCAGGTAGCCCAGTGCATCGGTACGATGGAAGGCAAACGCTCCGAACCAAACCTGCTCGTAACAGTTTGGTATTAAAGGCGTAGCACAGTCGCCCTTGGCTGTGGTTTTTTTCGCATAGCATCCCGATATGCATCGGAACCCGTGGTGAGTGCCTTTTTTTCTGGCGGACTGTAACGACTTGCTGGTATGTTTCGCCCTTTCAGGGCCGCTTGCTGAAAAGGCATTCTAACCCCGCCCCAAATTTATGTCGCACTTGGGAGTTGAATCCGCCACGGAAAGCACGGAAGGCACGGAAATGGGGAGAATTGAACACAGAACGTTCAACGTCGAACATCGAATTAGGAAGTAGCAGATTGGGAAAAGGAATTGCCCTAAATACTACCTCCGAACAGATCCAGCAGTTTGAATCCGTGTTCGGGCCGAGCAAATGGAGCTTTCCACACAAAAATGTTCGCGTTTCCGGATTTTGTGATATGCTCATTGGTTCCGGCCTGCCGGAGGAAAAAGAACTGTGGAATTGGCTGGATGAACAAAAACATCTCCCAGCAGCTGCGCACCATCTCTGGCTGATGCATTATGCGATGTTTATAGACACCCCTGATGAACCACTTTTCGACATTGAGAATCCTGACTAATATATGGAGCCAATTGCAAAACGGTTAATTTTGTCTGGATTTGAAAAAATTGAAAAATTGGCCAGCATTCGTTATCCCATCGTTTTCAGGAGACTCAAGGATAAGACTGCTGGCCAATTTTGTTACGCGAATTAAAACCGCTCTTCTGCCTGGACTGGAAATCCAAATCGGGCCTCTCTCCGACAAGGCATCATCTATCAATTCAACGCCAACGCCGCGCTCCGTCGGCTTTGTGCCTGGGCTTTCCCATGGGAAGTCCCCAGCGAGAGTACATTTTCGCGAGCATTTGCACAGTTCGCCCAGATGGAATTGCCGCGACAGATTAGCTGCAAAATTATCCTCCGCCAGGTGGACTCGTGGAAGGTCTAGCCTCCCGGCAGTCGGCGTCGGTTATCCGCCTGTCTTTTCTACCAGGAAAATACTACAATCCCCCCGGTGCCTTTCACCTCTTACATTCGGGAGAGCTGACAAATGAAATATCGAAAACGCGCATGCGGCTTGGGTTTGTTAATCGTTTCGGTTTGCCTGTTTGAGGCTGGTACATGGGGGGGCGAACCGCAAGGCCAGCCCGCCGCCAAGGCTTCCAGGGCCGCTCGGATACTTCCCGCCGATCTGGTCTATCAGGGGGCGTTTCGTCTGCCAGCTGGGCCTGAGGAATATGCATGGGGCTGGAGCGGACAGGGATTGGCGTATTATCCCGGCGGCGACCCAAAAGGCCCGAGCGATGGCTGTCCCGGTTCACTTTTCGGGACAGGGCACAACTGGCACACGTGGGTTTCAGAGGTCAGCATCCCCAAGCCTGTGATATCCCGGACGAAAAATCTCAAGGAATTGAACACCGCCAGGACGCTTCAAAAATTCGCTGACATCCGCGGGGCGTTGTTTCAGGGGCGAGACCTCGAACAGCCTCGGGTGGGCCTGGCGTATTTGCCCGCTCAGGGTTCCCAGGCAAGCGGCAAGCTGTATTTCTGCTGGGCGGCTCACATGGGGCAGGAAAACATGGCCCCGACCCATGGCTGGTGCGAGCTGAACCTGGCCAAGCCAGGGGCGGTTGGACTTTGGAATGTCGCGGGACTTAGCCAGTATCTAACCTGCGATTATCTCGCGCCGATACCGCCCGACTGGGCCAAGGCCAACACACCCGGGATGCGGCTTGCAACTGGCAGAATGCGCGACGGGGGGCAGGTTTCGCAGGGGCCTACGCTGATTGCATTTGGCCCGTGGAACGAGGGAAACCCTCCAAAGCCTGGAACCAAACTCAACGGTGTCGTTCTGCTGAAATACTCCGCCATTACCGACGAGCAGCAGCACAATATGAAGGGTTATCATCACTCGGACGATTGGTCAGGCCTGGCCTGGCTGAGCTCTGGCAGGGCCTCGGGGGTGGTCTTCGTCGGCACCAAGGGCGAGGGTAAATGCTGGTACGGCTTTGCCAACGGAGTAGTCTGGCCTGAGGGCGGGCCATATCCGCCCGTGCCTCCGTATCCGAACGATCAGCGTGGGTGGTGGTCTACGAATTTCGCGCCGCAGATATTATTCTACGATCCCGCCGACCTGGCTGCGGTAGCCCAGGGCCAAGCCAAGCCACATGAGCCTCAGCCATACGCGGTGATGGACATAAGCAAATTTTTGTTCCAGGCCAGGCCTCGTGCTATGCACCGCCTGGGAGCAGCTGCGTTCGACCCAGCTGGCGGGCTGCTCTATGTCATCGAACCCCGAGGCGACGGGGACAAGTCTCTGGTTCATGTCTGGAAGCTCAAGGATATCGCGACGCCCCAGCTAGAGAAATAGACGAAAAATGCCATCCCCGCCGAGGGGGTGCGACATTTCCCTGTTCCACAAAAGTAATCAGCAAAAGCAAAGTCCACGGATTGCACTGATTAAAAAAGGATTACACGGATTTTTTTTAATCAAAAAAAGTCCGTGTAATCTTCTTCAAAAAAATCCATGTAATCCGTGGACTCCTATTCCCTATTTGCCTATTGCCCGCTTGTCTGATAAAGTCCGCACCATGAATAATGTCAAAACCAAGCCGGCTGCGTCTGGGCCTGGCAAGCCCAGCTGGTCTCTGCCGTATGAAACGACCATGCCGAGCCAGGCTACCCCGTCGCAACTTGGCAGGCTGACTGTCGCGCGGGTGGCTGTCTACATCGCCCTGGCGACAGCTCTTATCGTGCCGGTGGTTCAGCTGCAACACAAGACGCTCAAGAACCATCGCAAAGCCCAGGCTTACCATCAGAAACTCGCAGCCAGCGATTCTGGCGATCCCGCCGAAGTTCAACTGCCACCCAGGCCTCCCAAGGCCCATGCCGGTGCGGTCAACCGTTGGCGCAAGGCGGTGCGAGCTTTCTGGGCTGGCGAGAATATTTACGAAACCATCGATCAGCTTAGTCAGCGGCATCGGCGGTATCGGCGCATGGGCAAGACTATCGACTATGGGAAAAGCGTCGCGCTGCACCCGAACATGCCCTTTACGGTGATGCTGCTGACGCCCTTTGCTCTGGGGCCAGTTTGGCTTGGCGGGCTGGTCTTCTCGATTCTCAAGGTGTTGGTCATCGTAGCTGCTGCCCTGGGGGCGGTGCGGGTGGCGAACCACAAAAACCTCCGCATGCCGGACTGGCTCGTCGCCCTGGCGGTGGCTTGGTGGGTGCAGTCAGCCATCGGCGACATCCAGCACGCCAACACCAACATCTTCGTCCTCGGCGCGATAGTGTTGCACCTTTGGCTTTATCGTCGCGGGGCCCAGGCTGCAGCTGGGGTTGCCCTGGCCTTGGCGATTTGCATCAAGATGACGCCGGCGTTGTTTGTGTTGTATTGGCTTTACCAGCGGAACTGGAAGCTCCTGCTGGGCTGCCTGGCGGGGTTGGTGTTGTTGGCGGTGGTAATTCCAGCTGGGGCA
>QNCB01000241.1 GCA_003644335.1 Planctomycetota bacterium
CACGATAAAGTCCATTTTCGCGTGTTGTCCCGTCAGGCCACCACCATTGTTTAACTTTTGATTTCGATCGGTGGAAGCACACCCCAAGCAGTTCAACCGTCACGCCGCTGGGGAGGTTGACCTTGAAATCGCTTTTACCCGCGGCGGGCTTGTCTCGACGGATTACGATTTCCTGAAAATCGTCCTTCCAGATGCTTGCATGGCTGCCGTCGTATGTAACAATATTTTTATGAGTCTTTGCGTTTGCAGCTCCGGCAGGGAAAATACGGGTAAATTCATATTCATCGCCGGGTGGCGTATCCCGAAGCCATTTCCAGCTTACTTCCGAAACCGCACCAGGATGCCCGCAGGTCATTTTGCCGGTTTTGGTCAACTGCGACACTGCCCCGTTGTCAGGCCCATAGCGATGATTGTTAATAAAAACCACACCCGTCAAAAAATCTTCACCAACCGGAGCTTCGGTTTTTTCAGGCTCTTCAGCCTGGGGTTTTTCGGTTGCGGGTTTTTGTGTTGCCCTGGCCATGGGTAGCAGGACCGCAGCTGTTAGTAGTAGTATTAGCAACCCCAGGGTTCCCAGCTTGGCGGACTTTGGCAGCGGGCGGGATAATATGTGTTTAATCCGCAGGCTCAGTGCGTTTTGAGATTCCACCACGCCGATGAGTCGTAGGCTTAGTGCGGGTCTACCCAGCAACAACGTCGCGACGTTGAGCAGCGTCTCGGGATATTCGCTGGCCTGTTTACCCATAGCGACGAGCACCGCTTCGTCGACAGCTTGTTCTCGCAGGCGACGAATGATAGCGTTGGCCAGCCAAAGCAGCGGATTGTAAAAGTAAAAAATCTGCAGCAAAGCCTGAGCCATGTTCACCCATAAATCATAGCGTTTTATGTGGGCTAGCTCGTGCAACAACACCGCTTCGAGCTGGCGCGAGCTGAGCCTGGCTGGGAGGTTTTGCGGTATGAGTATCACAGGCTGAAACAGCCCGCACACCGCGGGACTTGTAGCGTTTGATGAAAGTTTGAGTTTGACGCGTTTTTTCGCATTTACACCCAGCCGACGTTTGCACTCCTCAAGCATCGCTGCGAGTTCCCCGCCAGCTTCGCCCCCCTGACGCACAAGCCCAGCTACAAACATCGAACGCTGAACAATCAACAAAATCATCCCAGCTACGACGGTCAGCCAAGCCAAAAACACAGCCGCTGCCCAGCCAAGCCCCGCACTCTTGGACACAGGCATCGCCCCTATAAATTCAGCATCCGCAGCTGCGATCTGCTCTGCTGGCAAGGCTCCGCCAGCCAACGAATCGATGTCGCCATCATGCGAAGAGTTTTGCAAATCCCCAAGCCCAGGCTGGGCTGTCGTGCCTAGGTGATTGGTGGCTGGGGAAGCTTCTGGGAGCTGGGCAGTTGATTGCATTTCCGCCTGCGCCGGCAGCTGGGCGGAGGCTTCGAACATCGGATTCAAAAAACTCCCGCCAATCCAATAGCCAATCCCCGTCGGCGCAGCAAGCGTAACGGGCAGCACAAGTTTCAGCAGCACAAGCATCCACAAAGCATATCGCACGACAGCTCGCACCTTTTTGCGAACAACGCGGTCGAGCAACAATATAACTACAATCAGCAAACTGGATTGGATCAGCATGGGCAACGCGAATTTGACAAACCAAAGCCCCGCAAAATTAAGCGACTCGACAATAGCACTCATATCAATCTCCCGTAAAAGCAGTTATCAGTTGTCAGTTATCAGTAAAAACAAAAACATCACAGTTCGTTTTTTCGCGTTTTTTCGCGTTTTTCGTAGTTCTAAACATCTGTGTCTATTTGCGGCTCTTCTTGGGAGCTGAGTTTTTTCGTTTTTGTTTTATAAGAGTTTCGAGTTCGCCAAGCTGCTTGGCGGTGAAGTTGTTGCTGTCCAGCAGAAACTGCATCATCGGCGTCATCGCCCCGTTGAACGCCCGCTTCACCGCTCCCATCACCTCGCCCTTTTGCGCCTGGGCGGGAGTAATAGACGAGCGATAAAGAATCAGGTTCCGAAGCCTTTCTGTTTTCAACAGCCCCTTGCAAGCCATCCTGTCCATCATGGTTTTAACCGTGCTGTACGACCACTTCCTGCTTTTCACCAAAACCTCCTGCACAGTCGGAGCCGCACAAGGCTCATGCTTCCAAACCGCCCGGATAATAGACCACTCCCCCTCGGTCAGCTGATAATACGACTTCGCCATGATAATCTCCTGATATCTAACCAAGTAACCAACACTCTACAATTGTAGAGATAACAATTGCAAAGGCAAGCCTTTTTTATTTTTTTGCATCGCGGTTCTTCCTTCAGAGATAGCTCCAAAGCTGTGGTGTCATTTTTCCTGGGTGGCCTGGCCCGCATCGGCCTGGGTTTTGCGAGCTGCGTTCATGCCTGGGTTTGTGATTATAAGTAGCCCATTGGCTATTGCCTGCCGCATCATCCGCAATCGCGCAGATATTTTTGTGACTTTTTTTTAATTTTCTGTGAAGGGGGGCTGTATTTGTTTAGTATTTCGGTATTCGAACTTGGTGTTTTGCTTTGAGCTTGAAAGGACCCGGCATGGCTGTTGAATTAGGCACTGTAGCTCCGGTAGGTTTTGAGAATTTTGCCTCGCCCAGATGGGCGTCTTTGATGCGTAGTCTTGGGTGCACCACCGCCCAGGTTTACCGGAATCGCGATGGCAACGACGCCAGTCATTCTGGGGTTGTTACCATTGGCCAAATTCGGGAGTACCTGGACTTGGCCCAGTTGCCCTGCGATTCGCTCCACGCTTTTTACGGCAACGACCTGGATATCTCCGTGCCAAACGACCAGGCCCGGCAGGTGGCGGTGGAGGTTATGCAAGACGAGGGTCGCCTGGCCTTGGCCTTGGGCGGGCCTATCGTCGTGGTGCATTGCTCGGGTATTTTTCCCGAAAATCTCACGCCGGAGGAGCATCGCGTCCGCCGAAGTTGTCTGCGGCAATCGATAGACGAGTTGGGCAGGTTTGGCCAGGCCAATGGCGTGCGGTATGCTTTTGAGAATCTCCCGCCCTATCACGCCATCGGTTCCGACGTAGCTGAGCTTGCGGAAATTCTGCGAGAGGTCGACAGCCCCGCAGCAGGGATGTGTTTCGATATCGCCCATGCCAATCTCGCGGGCAACCCCGTCGAAGCTATCGCCCAGGCTGGCGAGCGGATTATCTACACGCACGTCTGCGACAACCTGGGCCGAGTTGACGATCATCTCCTGCCCTTCACAGGTCAGATAGACTTCCAGGCTGCGGCTGACGCCTTGCGGGAAGTCCGCTACGACGGCGTGCTGATGATCGAGACGTTTTGCGATGTCGACGAGCTAGCCAAGCTGGTAGACCAGGGCATAGGCGAAAAAATCTCCCAGTTCCTCGCCAGGGTCCGCGGTTAGTATTTTCCAGTTTAGTTGTACTGGTATAACATACCAGCCTGGCCTATGTGAAAAACAAATACCAAGCCATCACGAAAGCCAGAGCTGCGGAAAACGCGATAGCCAATGCGACGAGGAAGTTTCTCATTTGGCCTGGCGTGGTTTCGCTGCTGGCTTGATGGGGTGTGTTTTGCAAATCAGCTACCGCCGATGTCGCAGCTGCCGG
>QNCB01000242.1 GCA_003644335.1 Planctomycetota bacterium
CAGCACGCCCAGACGTTTTTTCTTGTAGATAAGCGGTGCGCAAAGGGCACTGACCAGCCCCTCCCGCCGGGCCTGGTCGCGGTAGACCACTCGCGGGTCTTGGCGAACATCCTCGACATACACGGGCTTGTCCGACTCGAAAACTTTCTGGTCAAGCGGACTGTCCGCCAGCAGAATAGGCCTTTTATCCAGATACTGCGGCGAGATGCTGTGCGCCGCCCGGATGACAAGCTCCTTGCCGTCTGGGCTGAGGAGCCTGACCGCGCAAGCCTTGGCTTTGAGCATTCTGTTGACGGTTCGCGTAACGCTACTGAGAATGTCCTGGAGTTCGTGCGGGCCATTGAACTCTTCCATCATGCGATGCAGCGTGGCAAGTTGACTTAGCCGACGTCGTCGGTTCGTCGTGCCACGACAAAACTCCGCCAAAACGTTGGCCATGAGCTTGAGAAGCTTATCGAGGAAAGGTTGCTGCAAGACGCCCCGCAAGGGCACGCCGCCCGCTGCGGTAGGCCTTGCTGTGCGGACTCGCCCGATGGTCTCGCCGTCCACGACAAGCGGCACGTCGAGCGGATAAGCTGCGTCCCAGTTGGCGTCGAAAACAGGCTGACCCCCAGCCGAACAGATAACCATCGCCTGACCAGCCACCGCGGAAAAAGCGTCCTGAACGTGCCGGAGCGTCTGCTCGGTCAAATAATCTCTCAATAAAGCCATGGTCTATTTCTGCAAATTCCTAGCTGTTCATGGCCACACAAAAATTTACCGTGAAACACATGAAGAGCGTGAAGTTTTTTTATTTTTGTGGCGTCGGATTATAGGCCCTGGCCCAGCCAACACAAGACACGATCAGGATTTTTGATTTTTTTTCATCGGGGTACAAACCGAACAGGAATTATACAAACAAAAACGAGATACACGAGTAAAGTTTGAGTTAATAATGACAAGGTGTGCGAGATTAAACCCTGGTCTCAGAGTTGGGCATCGTGTGTGGATATAAAAACTGGTTAGTTATTCCGGGCAATTTCGGATTTTGGATTTCAGATTTCAGCTTGAGCCCGGGTGCCGTGGTTGCGGTGTTTGCAACCACGTGACGAATTGCAATTCCCGTGGCTACCCCGCAAACAGCCGCGGTCTAGACACGCCACCCGGCCCTACTTGCCTATTGCCTATTTACCCGACGATGAGCAGGGCGAAGTATGGGACGACGTTGAATATGAGCACCGCCATTTTGAAGCACCCCAGCATGGCGTACCAAATCGCGTCGAACTTTTCTTCCGACAAATGGAACCACTTGCCGTGAAGCCCATATATCCAAGTGCGAGCGAAACGGAAGAATAAAAAGCTCACCAGCAGCAAAGCCATATTGATTATGGCACACCACCCCAAAACATCTCGCAACATGTCAACGGTCATAGTCAGAATACACCTCGCTATAAGCTAATTGCAAAAACGTAGCCTAGCCGCCCTCGGCTGGGAAGGTCGTATAAAAAACACTGGAAATAGAGCAATTTCACCACAGCCGAGGGCGGCTGTGCTACACTCCCGCATAGTTTTGCAATTGACTCGCCGTTATTCTACAATTTCCAGTAGCCGTTGGGTAAGTTGGATATGACGTTTTTTGTCTCGGCAGAGTTGGTCGAGGTGCCCTCGCGTTTGGCCTGTTGTATCGCCCGCAGCCGCTTCGTACCGCCCCAGTGCGTCGCGCTGTTGGCCCAGCAGGGTTTCGAACCGTTCGCGAAGCACTATCTGTTCAAGCATGGGGGATATCCTCGTTCATACGCTTGGCTAGGAGTTTTATGGTTTGGTGATGGTTTTCCGTGTCGGACTGGAGGGCCTGGAGGATAGCGTATATTTCCGCCCGCTGTTCCTGGTCGAAGCACTCGGCATGGGCAAGCTCGTCAGCTGTGGCTACCAGCGAAGCCGCTATGTCAGACTCCACACGAATATACTGCCCGAAATCCACACCGGAATACGCATTCTCGCCAGTCATGGTACACTCCATCAGCCTCGCTGTAACGAGGCAAAATACGAAAAACCAACTGCCAGCCATTATCGCAGACCCAGCGGCAAAAAGCAAGGAAAATACTCGTTTTTTTTCGGAGGACGGTGCAAGAAATCCTTTATCCTGGCCAGCTTGGGGAGTACACTGTTGTGCGACGGTTACCTGGATTGCCAACTGCCCAACAGGTGAAAATATGGCTCGGACAAATATCTTTGAAGCGACGGTGGAACATTTTCTTCAGCCCGTCATGCCCTTTATGCGAGACGATGCGGTCGCGGAGATCATGATAAACTCGCCGGACGAAATTTTCATCGAGAAGCAAGGCCAACTTATCCGCACCGACGCCCGCTTCGCCGACGCCGAAGCTCTGCGCTCAGCGGTGAACAATGTCCTGCAATACACCGGCAAGCGGATCTCCGACGATCAGCCTCTGATAGACTCCCGCCTGCCCGACGGCAGCAGGGTGCACGTTATTCTCCCGCCACTTAGCAGGGGCGGGCTGTGCATGACCATTCGCAAATTCGCGAAAATTACATTCGACGCTGACAACCTCACCCAGCTTGGCACGTGGACGGAGGAGGCGATGCACTACCTCCGCGTAGCTGTCCTGGCGGAGAAAAACCTGCTCGTGGCGGGGGGAACATCCAGCGGCAAGACCTGCCTGCTAAATGTCCTCAGCGGCTTCATACCCGATGGCCAACGTGTGGTAACCATCGAAGACTCCGCGGAACTCGAACTACAGCAAAGTCATCTGCTCTCGCTGGAGGCCAGGCCTTCCGACCGCTGGGGCAAGGGCGAAGTAACCATCCGCGACCTGTTCCGCTCGTCGCTGCGTCTCAGGCCTGACCGCATCGTCATCGGCGAAGTCCGTGGCGGGGAGGCGCTCGACATGATCCAGGCTATGACCAGTGGCCACGCCGGCAGCATGAGCACCCTGCACGCCAATACCGCGACCGACGCTATGCACAGGCTGGAGACTTTGGCGATGATGAGCGGGGTCGAACTGCCCCTGCCAGCCCTGCGGTCGCAGGTAGCATCGGCGATAGACCTGGTCGTGCTGATGTCCCGCCGAAACGACGGCAAGCGGATTATCACGGAAATCAGCGAGATTCTACCGCTCGGAGCTGATGGCCAATACCAGATTCAGCCGATGTTCGAGTATCGCGGAGATGACCAGGGCGAAGCCTTGACATGGAGCCAAACAACCTCCGCCTTCGCCAACGAACCGAAAGTTCAACTCCTGCGAAAACAATGGAACGCCGCGAAAAAGTTTTTCGCAAAGTGAATTATCACCATGAAGGACATGAAGAATTTGACTTTTTATAAAAGTAATCAGCAACAGCAAAAGAGGAAAAGGACCAATGCCCAAATACCCCCAGCACTTATTTGCAGGAGTATAGGATATCGTGAGTCTCTTTGTTTAAGTCAACAACTATTTTGAAGCATGGCAAATAAGTGCTGGGAATGACAAAAAGAAAAACATCAGTGTTTATCCGTGTCCATTCGTGGTTCGCTGTTTCTGTTTCTTTTGTTTTTGCTTTTACTGTTTACTATGAAGAATTTGAAATCGTTAATTTCGGACCAGGCTGGTCAGATGACGGTCGAGTGGACGTTGCTGGTCGC
>QNCB01000243.1 GCA_003644335.1 Planctomycetota bacterium
AACTTTTTCCTACTTTCAAACTTGCCAACAGCAGTCCACGGATTACACGGATTTTTTTTATCAAAAAAAATGTAATCTTTTTCAATCCGTGTAATCCGTGGACTGTTTTTTGCCTATTGCCTAATCCCTATTTGCCTACTTCCCTAAATCCTCTTTTTCAACGCGAATGAGGTTTTGAAGAATTTTTTATCTCGCTGGAATATTATTTCCACTTTTTGCCCGTCCTTGGCTCGGAGCATTTGTCTTACTTTCCAGAGTGAAAGTTTGCTGACGGGCTGGGTGTTTATTTGGCTGAGGATATCGCCAGCCTTTATGCCCGCCAGGCTGGCTTGGGAGTTTTCGTCGACGGAGTGCACAGCCAAGCCTTCCTTCTTTTGCAGCAGGTGCAAGCCACTCATGTCGTTCTGGTCCACGCTCCTGGCAGGTGCGTCGAGATAGGCTTTGAGGTTCGGGAAATCCATCGTCAGTTTTTGCCTGCGGACGAAGCCCATCCCCAGCATATTGCCCCCCGCAGACCTGTTAAAGATCAGCCCGGAGTAATTCCGCTTGCCCAGAGCGAATTTGTCCACCCTTGCTGCGGTGCCGACGCTCTTGCCCCGGAGCGTTTCCACGGGCGTTTGAATTACCACGGTGAAAAGTTTGTCCTTGTTCAGCAGGTCGAAAAGTTTGCCCGAAAGTCCCGCGGAATCCAGATAGCCTGTGTCTATAAGAAACATCGCTCCGTATTTGCCATATAGTCTGCCCAGCACCAACGGCGAGCCTTGCACCGCCCGTCGCATGTCCACAGCCTGGCCCCAGTCCCCGGGCGTCCTGGCCTCGTCGCCAGGCTTCATCAGCTTGAGTTTCCCGGCAGGACAGTCTATCTGCAGGACATAATGTCGCAAAAATCCCATGCCGATAACGCCCCTGATATCCAGGCCTGTGACCTCGCGAAGCTCCGTCAGGTCGACGCACAGCACAGGGCCACCCTGGCGAAAACTCAAAGGCCCAAGCCTGGCGTCGGGCGAGTAATAGACATGAACGACATGCTCCTTCCCGTCGTTGCCGAGAGCTTTCATCGACTGGCGAGGCTTGCCCAGCTGGGCTTCGAACGACGTGTCAAACGTGTTGTACGCTGAGCCTGTGTCCAGCAGGAACTGATATTCCTTGCCGCCGCCAAAAGTTACCGGCAGCACGATAACCTGCCCGTCAGCGGGAATATTGAAACTGACCAACGTCTTGGGAGCGGCAAGCTTGGTTGGGGCATCAGCTGCGACGCCCAGGCCCGCCGACAGGCCCACCACCGCGCATACCAAAATTGTCGTAATAATTATTCGCATGTTAAATCCTTTCGTCTGTGGAAAACCCAAGGTTGCATTATAGCCAAAACGATAAACGGAAGGAAAAGAAAAAGACACATAGCCCGGACGCCATGCGCGAAATTAAACCCTGGTCTTACCGTTGAGTATCGTGTGCGGGTATAAAACTGGTTGGTTATCCCGGGCAATTTCGGATTTTGGATTTCAGATTGAGCTGGTCCGTGAAACAATCCGAAATCCGCAATCTGAAATCCGAAATAAACCTTATGCTGTAAAACACGGTTAAAATCTGTGCAAAATAATAGTTACGAAAGGCCATGAAAAAATCTCACACACGACAGTTCCCGTTTTTCTCGCTTGTTCGATACCCCGGTGCGTTCTTTCTCGGTAATTTTCTTTGTCATTCCCGCGCAGACGGGAATCTGTTCTTTTTCTGTGTTTATCCGTGGTTCTTATTTTTGTGTGAATGGTTACACCAAATTGTTATGGTTGAAAAGTGAAATAATGGTTGTAGATGGCCTTGACAGTAATCTCATTTGCAGCTATGCTCGGGGTTTGCTGGCTGGACGACATGCCAACGCATCGAGACACCGCGGTTTTGCGGGATGACTTGGTGAATGTCGAGACAAAGGCTGGCAAAATGCGTAACCCTTTGTTTTAGAAGCATTAGGGCCCTTAGCTCAGCGGTTAGAGCAGTGGACTCATAATCCATTGGTCCGAGGTTCGAATCCTCGAGGGCCCATTACTAAAATCATCAAGAACTGCGTTGAACTTGCTATATTCCCAGTGTCTTTCATACGACCTTCCCAGCCGGGGGCGGCCAGGCTACATTTTGCAATTGGCCCGGTGCCGTGGTTACGGTGTTTGCAACCACGTTGGACGATATCGAGGTTGCAAACACCGCAACCATGACAATATGACACCCGCTTTAAGAAGGTTTTGTGCTATGGTGTATTATCTGGGCCTCGACATCGGAACGTCCGGCACAAAGACGTTGATAATGGACGCCTCTACCCAGCCCTGAAAAACGAGTTCGCCGACATCGCAGGCTTGAAGTAGCAGGAAAGCAGAAGTCAGTAAAAAAGCAAAAAGAAACTACGAAATACGCGAAAGGCGAAAAAAGACACAAAAACAAATAGGTGCTGTCTTTTTCTTTTCTACTTATTTTTCTCGTAACCGTTCATGGAAAACGTCGGGATGCAAACGCGATCCGCCACTCGCAAAACGAATCGAACCCCGACAACAACAACGCCTACACCAAATCCGGCTGGCGGATCATCGCCCGGAACACCGCCACAGAACAAACCGAACACCTCGGCTTCATCCCAACCGACGCACCAGAGAAGAAACTCGAAAACATCCCGCTGGCTGACGGCGTTTATGAAATCGAAGTTCGCCCAAGCGATCTGTTCTGGCAAGACTGCCACTGCCGCAAGCTACTAACGCTCAAGGTCGGTAACGGCGGAACCGAAATCACCGGCCTGCCTGTCATCCAGAACCTGCGCCGAGAGATCTCGCCGTTGAACTTCCAGCCGATTTTGAAGTGGAACATATCCGCCGAGTACGCGCCAGCCGACATGAGCTTCGCCGTCTGGCTAAGCGACACAACGCCCGTCGATACCACCGGCCAGCCCGACATCACAGTCAACTATTTCGATGGCCAAGGCGAATATCAGACCAACTACTCCCAGACCGCCGAATGCTACGTGGCCGTCACCGCAATAACCGACACTGAGGTCGGCCAAGTCGCCGAAATCCACCTGCCATGGACGACAATTCCGCCAATTTCGCCACCGAACCAGACGGCCAAATAAAGATGTAAGTGATTACGAAATAATGACTTAATTGACTTGGCGACTTGCGAAAACGATGGCTTAATGGGTCATAGAAAACGAACGTAAGCCGTTGAATTGAAAGGCGTTACCATGACAAACGCAAATACGAAAGCAGATAAGAAACGCGATGCAAAGCTTCTCGAAATCGCCAAAGATGTCCTATCCCTGGAAACGCTGGAAACCCGCAAGTGGGATACCCACGACTTCCACGAACACGCCGTCTGGAGCATCAAAGAAGCCCTCGAAAAATCCTACCAAGCCGGAAAGGAAAGCAAGTAATGAACCATGAAAACAAAACCCCGAAATTCCAATTCACACAAAACACCAACGGATTGCACGTAATCCGTGACACCGCCGGGAACGAACTCACCATTGACACCACCCAACAGTTGATGTATGTATATTTTAGATTTTGGGCTTTCGCAGGAGTGGAAGTGGAAAAATACTAGACAAGTCAGGAGAAATTTTATTGATAATA
>QNCB01000244.1 GCA_003644335.1 Planctomycetota bacterium
AATTCGGCGAGAAAAAACTCGTCCTCTCCCGCACCAGCCTGGAACTACTGGATACGCAATTGTAGTAGCATGGACGTCCCGCCCATGCCTCTTTTTCTGGTAACCGTTCACACAAAAACCTGAGCCACGGATAAACACCGATGTACACAGATAACTAAAACGCAATCGTGTTACTACAAGGATATCGCTCCTACGGAGCTGCCTGTCTCACCTACTGATCATGGGATGTCTGTGTTCGGTTTGCTGTCATGCGAAGTTTTGTGTACGTAATTAAGATTCGGTCTAATTATTAGCCGAGACATAAAAAAAGGTTTCACTTCGTGAAATCGTCAATATAATGTTTTGTTTCGTATCTTGTCTGTGATGTTTCATAAACACAGGCGTTGGCTGCAAGGTTCGCACCGAAAATCGCGTGGGCCTAGTGCAGCTATTTTATTTCGGATATTTGTGAAAAATTTCACAATCTTTCATAGGTCGTAGGTCATGCAACTTGTTCGCATGGCAGAAACAGAAAAAAAATGGATTCCCGCTTTCGCGGGAATGACACGGAAGAAAAAGTTAAAAACAAAATTCGTGACTTTCGTTTTTGTTCGTAACATTCGTGATATTCGTTTTTATTCGTATCATTCGTTTTTTGCTGTTTTTGCTTTTACTGATTACTGAAAACTCTTTAACGAGGTATCTAATATGACTGAGGCAATTGAAACTACGGTTCGCGAAGCATGTGCCGCAAGCGGCAACGACCGGTCGCGTATGATGGACATCGTCCGGGCGGTGCAAGCCAAGCAAGGCTGCGTGAGTGGCGAGGCGATGGAGCTTATCGCCAAGGAAGTTTCCGCCCATCGCGTCGAGGTCGAGAGCGTCGTATCGTTTTACGCGTTTCTCTCCGACAAGCCCAAGGGCAAGATCGTCATTCGCCTGTGCGACGACGTCATCGACGAGATGAAGGGTTCCCAGGCCGTGGCTGAGGTTCTCAAGGAAGAGCTGGGAATCGACTTTGGCCAGACCACCCCCGACGGCAAAATCTCTCTGGAGCATACGCCCTGCATCGGCATGTGCGACCAGGCCCCCGCCCTGATGGTCAACGACGTAATCGTTACCCATCTCACAGCTGAGAAAGTCCGCGAGATTCTTCGCGCTCGCAGCGACGACCCGGACCCGTCCAGGCTCGTTACAGAGTTTGGCGACGGCAACAACGCCAACAATCTGGTCAAGGCCATGGTGCAGAACAATATCCGCCAGGCTGGTGAGGTTATCTTCGCCGAGATGCAGCCTGGTGCCGGGCTGAAGAACGCCCTGGCCATGTCGCCAGCTGAGGTTATCCGCGACGTCAAGACCGCCAGGCTGAGAGGCCGAGGCGGTGCGGGCTTCCCCACCGGTATGAAGTGGGAGTTCACCCGCGGAGCTGAAGGCGACAAGCGATACGTTTTGTGCAACGCTGACGAGGGCGAGCCTGGCACGTTTAAGGACAGGGTTATCCTTACGGAACGGCCTGACATTATGTTCGAGGGCATGACCGTCGCGGGCTATGCTATCGGCTCTGACGAGGGCATCGTTTATCTGCGAGCTGAATATGCTTACCTGCGAGCCTTCTTGGAAAGCGTCTTGGCTGACCGCCGAGACAAGGGACTCCTGGGCAAGAACATCGGCGGCAAGGAAGGGTTCGACTTCGACATCCGCATCCAGATGGGGGCTGGAGCCTACATCTGCGGCGAGGAAACTTCGCTGATAAGTTCCTGCGAAGGCCTGCGAGGCGACCCGAAAAATCGCCCGCCATTCCCCGCACAGAAGGGCTACCAAGCCTCGCCGACCACGGTCAACAATGTCGAGACATTCTGCTGCGTCGCACGCATTTTGGAAAAAGGCCCGGGCTGGTTCGTCCAGACCGGCTCGGACGGCAGCCCAGGCACGAAGCTCCTGAGTATCTCGGGCGACTGTGCGAAGGCTGGTGTTTACGAAGTTCCCTTCGGCATCAAGCTCAGCGAGGTTCTCGAACTTTGCGGAGCCGATGACACCGCAGCTGTGCAGGTCGGAGGCCCAAGCGGGCAGATGGTAGGCCCGGCTGACTTCGATAAAGCAATCTGCTACGACCACCTCGCCACCGGCGGGTCGATGATGGTATTCAACTCCACGCGAAACGTGCTGAAAATAGCACGGAAATTCATGGAGTTCTTCGTCGAGGAAAGCTGTGGCTACTGCACCCCCTGCCGAGTCGGCAATGTGCTGCTGATGAATTGCCTGGACAAGGTCATCGCAGGCAAGGCAGAGCAGGCCGACCTGGACTACATGGAAGAACTGGGTCAGACCGTCAAGGTTACCAGCCGATGTGGCCTGGGCCAAACCTCGCCAAACCCCATCCTCTCAACGATGAAAAATTTCAAGCCTCTGTACGAAGCCCTGCTGATTGCCCCGAACGAGGAAGGCCTGCAACCCAGCTTCGACCTCAAGGCTGCCGTCGGCAAGGCAGAATGCATAGCTGGACACGAATCTCTGCACGCATAAGCGAAAGTAAAGGTAAAAACATGAGCGATACTATTACGATTACAATTGACGGCGTGAAAGTCTCCGCCGCACCAGGCCAGACTATCATGCAGGCTGCCGACGCAGCTGGCGTTTATATTCCCAGGCTTTGCGCGATGGACGATGTGTCGCCGCACGGCAGTTGTCGGGTCTGCACCGTCATGGTCAACGGACGAGCCCAGTCAGCCTGCACCCAGCCCGTCGCTGATGGCATGGTTATCGAGAATGATACCGAAGCAATCACAGCGATGCGGCGGGACATCGTCGACATGCTCTTCGTCGAGGGCAACCACTTCTGCATGTTCTGCGAGAAGTCCGGCGACTGCGAACTCCAGGCCATGGCATATCGCCTGGGCATAGCTGCACCGAAATATCCCTACCAGTTCCCCGATCGCACGGTGGACGCGTCGCATCCGGACATTTTCATCGACCGGAACCGTTGCATTTTGTGCGGGCGTTGCGTTCAGGTCAGCAGAGACCTCGACGGCAAATGCGTCTTCGAGTTCGTCGGACGCGGGTCGGACAAGCGAGTAGCGGTCAACGCCGATGCCCGCCTGGGCGACACGGACGTGGCTGTTACGGACAAAGCTTTGGATGTCTGCCCTGTCGGCGCGTTGCTGAAGAAGCGCACAGCCTACGCCACCCCGGTAGGCCAACGCAAATACGACCACGAGCCTATCGGTTCGGATATCGAAGCTGCAAAATAAACCCCAGGCCCGCGGAAAGAAAAACCGCCCCAGCCTGCCTAGAATGTACCGTGAGCTTGTTCCATAGCTGTTTGTAAATGATTTTTTGCACAAAGTACGCATAATTTATACCGTAGCCTGTTTTGTTTCAGCCAGGCTGGGTTAAGAAAAGGAATCGAAAAATTATGGCCAAACCGAAACTTGCAACAACGTCGCTGGCTGGCTGCTTTGGCTGCCACATGTCTATCCTCGACATCGACGACCGTATCCTGAAACTGGTCGAACTTATCGACTTCGACAAGTCCCCCATCGATGACATCAAGACCTTCTCAGGCCCGGTTGACATTGGGCTTATCGAGGGTGGCTGCTGCAACGAGGAAAATGTCCGAGTGCTGCAGGA
>QNCB01000245.1 GCA_003644335.1 Planctomycetota bacterium
CATTTTGGGGTTCCTGTGGTGGCCGACCCGACTTTCCAGGCTGTGCTTTGGGCTTGGGAATGTACTGTGCAATCCGTTGCCACTGTTCTTTTGTAATATCCATAAAACATGTATCGGCTCACATTAATGCAAAAGTTGAGGTTTTGGGATGACTTCTAGTATGTTTAACCGCTGTGGGGTAAGAAACAAAAACACATCGCCCAGCCTGGTGCCGTGGTTCTGGTCGTTGGGTGGAAATTATTATGGCATATCGTCTTGTTAACGCGTAAAATGCGTGGATTCGAAGGAGACTCGTCATGACCAAGTTATTAGAAGAAGCCTTCTAGAAAGCCAGCGTTTTGCCCGCCTCCATGCAAGATATCTTAGCCAGGGAAGTTATGGACGAGATTGTATGGGAGATGAAATGGGACAAGGAACTCGAAGACTCCTCTGACGTATTGGACAAGATGGCTCAGGAGGCGATACACGAGTTCGAACTGGGCAAGACCCAGCAGAAGGGCTTTGGGGAGCTGTGATATCCCGCCGGACAAAAACTTTTGTCGACTGTTTCGAGCGACTCCCTGACCGTGTCAAGCGAAGTGCTCAGCGTTGCTATTTGCAATAGCAGGCCAACCCCAAGCACCCAGGCTTGCACTTCAAACAAGTCGGCAAGAACCACCAAGTGTATTCAGTTCGAATCGGGATTGGCTGGCGTGCAATGGGCGTCGTGCAAAATGACAGCATTATCTGGTTCTGGGTTGGCTCTCATGCAGAGTATAATCACATTCTAAAGAAATATCGGTAGAGTCTCTAAGCCCGGTGCCGTGGTTATTTTTTTACTGATTACTGATGGCTGACTACTGATAACTTTTTTTGGAAAGGAATGTTCATTATGAAACTGGTAAGAATTTTGGTTGCGAGTGTGGCGGTAACGGTTTTTAATGTTGTCGTTGGCGGTTTGACCTGTGGCTGGCTTTTCAATTGGGTGTATAAAATCGAGCCTACCAATGTTTGGAAGCCTATGGAAGGCCCCCCCGGCGTTGTGTTCCTGGCTGGCAGTTTGGCTCTTAGTCTGATTCTGGTTCTGGTCTATGTGCTGCTTCGCAAGGGTATTCCGGGGCCGAACAGGCTTGTCAAGGGGTTGGTGTTCGGGCTTTGCGTCTGGGCGGTCGGCGTGCTGCCGGGCATGTTGTCGACATTTACATTTATGACCGTAGCGGCGACTGTGCTGATTTATTGGACGGCTTTGCTCTTGGTCGTGCTGCCATTGAAAGGCCTAATAATCGCTGCCATCTATGGGAAGTAGAACATGCCATACGATAAAATTGACCCGTTGGATATAGAGGTTCTTCCGCTTGCTGGGCGGGAGAGTTTTTTGACTATCGACGAGATAGCTCTCGACCCTCTAGCCAGGCCTGCCGCGGTGGAAGACGCCCGGCTGGCGGGGCAGATTTCGGCGCTGCGAGATCGCGTCATTGACGCTCGGCGTCGCGGGGCGTCGGTGATATTGACCTATGGCGCGCACCTTATAAAGAACGGTGGCGGGCCTTTGGTGCGCTGGCTTGTCGAAGCTGGCTGGGTTACGCATGTCGCTACGCAGGGAGCGGGGATTATCCACGACTGGGAGTTCGCCAGCCTGGGTTGTTCGAGCGAATCGGTGCGGGACAACGCCGCGGTCGGCAAGTTCGGCTCATGGGACGAAACAGGCCGAGCTATAAACCTCGCTGCCCTGGCTGGCGGTGCGGCGGGGCTGGGCCTGGGCGAGGCGATAGGCAAGTTCATCGCTGAGGATGGCTTGACCCTGCCGCAGCGTGAAACCCTGGCTGAGCAGATTCGCTCCCAGCCTGGCCATCCGCTAACCGCAGGCCGGGCTGACCTGCTAGCGGCGATGGAAACGTTTAGCCTGGCTGGGGGGGAGATTCGCGTAGCCCACCCGTACGAAAAATATTCCGTCCCAGCTGGTTGCTACAAAGCTGGGGTTCCCATGACCGTCCATCCGGGCATAGGCTATGATATTTACGTCAACCACCCGATGTTCAGCGGCTCGGCGATCGGCAGGGCTGCGGGGGTCGACGCCCGAGTCATCACCCGCAGCACCGAGGGGCTTACTGGCGGGGTTTATCTGTCGGTCGGCTGTGCTATTATGAGTCCGCAGGTTTTCGAGAAAGCCTTCAGCCTGGCTAACAATCTGCGACGCCAACGCGGCGAGGATTTTCTCCGCGACCATTACATTGGCATCGTGGATATTCAGCCCGGGGGCGATTGGGACTGGTCTGCCGGCGAGCCTCCCAAAAACCATCCCGCCTATTACCTGCGATTCTGCAAGTCGTTCTATCGCATGGGCGGGCAGGTGGACTACCTCTGCAGCGACAACCGCCTGGTCCTGGCCAACCTCATCCAGCTGCTGCGGAAATAGCTCAGTCGCCCTCGGCTGAGAATGTAGCTGAGAAAATATTGAAAGATAAAACCACAGCCGGGGGCGGCTGTGCTACACTTGAGAGCTATGAAAAACTTCCTGTCATTCAAACCCTTGTCCAAGCCTGAAAACTATAAAGGTATTGGCGTCATGGCCGTCGCTGGGATTCACGAAGCTTTGGCCCAGACGTTGGCCCGGGCGGTCCCACCTGGGTCGCGCGTAGCAGACCTGGGCTGCGGGGCGGGGGCGTTTTCTCAGCGGCTGGCTGATATGGGCTTCGATGCCCTGTCGGTTGATGAGAATAACGAGGGAGTATTCCAGGCTCAAACGCCCTTTCGTCAACTCGACCTGGAAAACGCGCGCCAGATGGCGGAGTTTTGCGAGGAGTTTGCCGGGCGGTTCGACGCGGTTATCTGTGCCGAGGTCATCGAGCATGTGGAAAACCCCTGGCTGTTGGTTCGTAATATCGCTTCGCTGCTGGCTCCGGGCGGGGTTGTGATTATTTCCACGCCGAATATCGGGTCGTGGTACTCTCGGCTACGGTTTTTTCTCAATGGCAAGTTCCCGTTTTTTTACCAAGCCGACGCCGAGTACGGACACATTCACGCCCTCAGCGAGACCGAGCTGGAATTGATATGCGCCCGGGCGGGGCTGGAGGTTCAGAGCATAACCCCAGCTGGGCACCTGCCGAGACTTTGGCTCTCCGGCGGGCTCTTGACGCAACTAACCAACCTGTTGGGATTCCTGGGCTCGTTTTTCATGCAAGGCCAATGGCGGGGATTGTGTCTCATCGCAACGGCCCGAAAAGAACATACGGCGAAGAACGAATGACGAAGCCTCGAAATTCGTCACCCTATTCCCCGCTTGCCTGTTTGCCTGGCCATAGTTTTTCTCGGAGCATGGCTTGGACTTCTTTTGCTGGGGCGGCGCCGCGGGAGGCTTGCATCACTTGGCCCGTCAGGAAGCCCAGCGACTTCTCAGCCTTCTTGTCGCCGGTGCGGATTATCTCGACAGCTTGGGGATTTTTCGCGATGGCTTCGGCTACCCACGCTTCAAGTTGACCCGTGTCTGTAACCGTCAGCAGGCCCTCTGCCCTGGCCAACGCGCCGGGCTGTTGGCCTGACGTGGCCATCTTGTCGAAAATTTTCGCCCCAGCGGTGGCATTGACTTTTCCCTCAGCTAAGAGCTTGGCCAATTCCGTCAGCTGCTC
>QNCB01000246.1 GCA_003644335.1 Planctomycetota bacterium
GGAGCGTTGGGGCTGCTCCGCAGGCAACGTCGGAAGTAAATATTGACCGTGGGTTTCGGCTTGCGGGAACAACAATGGAATAACAAAAAAGCGTCAGCTGAGCGATAAAAAGCGTAGCTGGCGTTTTTTTTATTTTTGCCCGCAATTTTTTTCGTCCAAAACCCCGCAGGCTGCTTGTCAAACCCGGCGGGAGAGATTATCCTGCACAAGCTGAAGGTGAGAAGCAGCGGTAGGGTCGGCCACTGCCGACCAATGGGCTTGTTGCGTGAAAGGTCGGCAATGGCCGACCCTACATGACCTATAGACTGAAAAAAAACAAACCGTGAACGGTTACGAAAAAATGTGGATAAATTTTTTGAGATTTTCTTGACGCACCCTAACAGGCTCCGTACAGTGTTGGCGTGATTGATGTAATCTTGGCTGATACTACATAGGGAGCGAGACAATGATAGCGACTCAGGCGAAGGAATCGAAGATGGCGAAGAAATCGGCAAAGACCACGACAGCGACAGCTACGGACGCCAAGCGGCACGGTGCTCTTGACGCAGCCCTCAAACAAATCGAGAAAAATTATGGCGTCGGCAGCATAATGACGCTCTCGCCGGATACGATTCATGCCGTGCCGGGCATCAGCACGGGGGCCCTGAGTTTAGACCTGGCCTTGGGTGGCAGGGGCGTGCCCCGCGGGCGAATCTGCGAGCTGTACGGCCCGGAGGGTTCCGGCAAGACGACCCTGGCGCTGCACATTATCGCCAGTGCGCAAAAGGCTGACGGCGTGGCTGCGTTTATCGACGCTGAGCACGCGATGGACCCCACCTGGGCGAGGAAGCTCGGCGTGAACCTGGAACACCTGCTGGTATCTCAGCCTGACACGGGCGAGCAGGCTCTGGAGATATGCGAGATGCTCGTGCGATCCAATTCCGTGGATGTGGTGGTGGTGGACTCGGTAGCTGCCCTTATTCCGCGCGCGGAAATCGATGGCGAGATGGGCGATACGCACGTGGGCCTCCAGGCCAGGCTGATGAGCCAAGCAATGCGGAAACTCGTGGGGGCGATTTCCAAGAGCAAGACCTGCGTGATTTTCATCAATCAGATTCGTATGAAGATCGGCGTGATGTTTGGCAATCCGGAGACGACGCCGGGGGGCAATGCGTTGAAATTTTACAGCTCCGTCCGCATCGACATCCGCCGGGTTACGACTATTAAAAATGGCGACGAGCCGGTGGGCAATCGCGTCCGCACGAGGATTGTTAAGAACAAGGTAGCTCCGCCGTTCCAGAAGACCGAGTTCGATATTATGTTCGACAGCGGCATCAGCTACGAGGGCGACCTGCTGGACCTGGCGGTGGAGCATGACATCGTCGCCAAACAGGGAGCTTGGTTCAGCTACGGCGACATCCGCCTGGGACAAGGCAGGGAAAACTCCAAGAAGTTCATCATCGATAACCAGGACCTGGCTGAGGAAATCAAAACAAAAATCCTAGCCATCCTCCAACCCGCCCCAGCCGAACAGACAGAGCAGGCAGAGCAAGATAAATAGGGAATAGGCAAGTAGGAGTCCACGGATTACACGGATTTTTTAAGGAGATTACAGGGATTTTTTCACAAGAAAATCCGTGGAATCACTTTTAATCGGTGAAATCTGTGGACTCTGATCAGGCAAACAGCAAAACAGGCACCAGTTATGTTCCATGAGATGTAATAGAAGCCGGGTGCCATTCTGAGTCCTGACTTCTGTCTTCTGAATCCTGTTTTTTTGTCTCCTGCTCTCAAGCCAGGTATTTTTTGTCGACCCGTTGGAACGACTTCATTTCCCGGGCCATTTCCTCGTAGCCCGCTCGGCCCATCAGGGCGAAGGTCGCTTTTTTGCCCAGTTCCACAGCAGGCTGATCGTAGGCGTTTATGTTCAACATCTCGCCCATGATGCTGGTGGCGAACTCGTACAGAAACAGGAACTGCCCGACATGCCGGGCGTTTATTTCCGGGAAAGTTATCGTAACGCTAGGCCTGGCTGACTGGGCCATGGCGTATTCGGTAGCTACCTTTTCCGCAGCCAGGAGCTTGGAGAGTGTCTGTTTGCGGAGATAGGTCAGGCCTGGTATCTGCTCGAAGCTGTCCGGCACTCGCACGTCGCGCGGGTGTTTTTTGACCTCGACAAAAACGGTAAACTTATCGTTAGGCCCCTCGCGGTACAGCTGCACCTGGCTGTGCTGGTCGGTCGTGCCCAAAGCTTTTATCGGCGTTGGGCCTGTGAAAATCTCCCGCCCGTCGCGGTCGACCCGCTTGCCGAGGCTCTCGGCCCATAGCTGTCGATACCAGTCCGCCAGCATATACAGGCGATTCGAGTATGGCATCATAACATGCATGGGCTTGTTCTTCTCGGTGAACATAATATACTTCGCCGCCGCAAGCACGGCGGCTGGGTTTTGCATGAGGTCCATCACCTCGACGACTTGCCTGCACGAGTCCGCCCCCGCCAACAGCTCGTCGATATCGATGCCGCACATCGCTGCGGAGAAAAGCCCCACCGGCGAGAGCACACTGAACCGTCCGCCGACGTCGCCGGGCACGGGCAGCATGTCGATACCCTCAGCCGCTGCGATTTCGTGCATCGTGCCGCTGTGGGCGTCGGTGGTCGCGACGATACGCTGGGCATAATGTTCGCCCAGTTTTTTGCGCAGCATCTCGCGGACTATCATAAATTGGCTTGCCGTCTCCGCCGTCTCGCCGGACTTGCTGATGACATTTATCAGCGTGGTCGGCAGGCGACGTCCGAGACTTTTCAGCGTGTCGCCCACGAGGCTCGGGTCTACATTGTCCAGCACGAACAGCCGAGGCCCGCCGCGTTGTTTTTCGGTCAGCAGGTTGTATGTTACGGGGTTGAGCGCCTGCTGCAGGGCGATATTGCCCAGCGCGCTGCCGCCGATGCCCAGGACGACCATGTCCGTCGTGTTGCCCTTGAACTTATCGACGAGTTTTTTGACGGAGGTTTTGTAGTCCACGTTTGTCGGCAGAGCTGCATAGCCCAGCTGACCGGTGCGACACTGCCCAACGACCGCCGCGTGGGCCTGGGCAAGTTTGCCTTCCACCGCAGCCAGGTCAGCCGGCGTGATACCATGTTCGTCTCCCACAACCTTGGCCGTGGCGTTCTTCCAGTAAAGTCGTATCATCTCGCAAAAATCCTTTCAGACTGCCTCGTTCCAGAACCAAGCCGAGCATCAATCCTCGACCAAGGGCAACAGCATATTCGCTGGCGGGCTGTTTGGCAAGAGATTCACTCCAAGTGGCTAAGCGGGCAGGCCAAGCACATCGCTCGACATTTCCTATATGCCCATCATAGTCCACAGATTTCGCGGATTGAAAAAGGATTTAGCGAACCTTCGGTTTCACAGATTTTCTTTTGATAAAAAAATCAGTGTAATCCTCTTCAAAAAAATCCGTGTAATCCGTGGACGGCCGACTTGCCTATTGCCTATTCCCTGTTAAAAGGTATACTTCGGGCTGCGGGTTTACGAGTATTTGGCAAGGAACTATTGCAATGGATATACGTACGAAAGTCTGCATTTGGGTTATCGTTATCGGCATGGCCAACTTCCTGGCTTACA
>QNCB01000247.1 GCA_003644335.1 Planctomycetota bacterium
CGCCCGGTGCCATGGCTGCGATGTTTGCAGGCATGGCACCGGGCCTATTTATGCCGCCCTTTCAGGGCGAATGTCAACGATTACTTGAACCCAGGGCGTTGCCCTGGGCCAAGATATATTAGCCCTTCGGGCTGAAAAAAATGTGAACGGTTCGGGCTGAAAAAAATATGAACGATTACAGAGCGGGAACGAATTACAAAGACAGGACAGCTCCTTAGAGCCTACCCCAAAGAAGCGCTACTGCGTGCGACAAAACCCCGGGTGTGAATTTGTCTAATACCCGACAAAACGGCAACACGTCCGGGATGCTTTGGGACAAGCTTCCCGGCGTTGGCGTTCCATGTTCAATTGTCAGAAAAAAGGACGGATATAAAATACAGACGCGGCGACCTTTATATCAAACAAGTGTAATTGTGACGCCCGACAGAGTGTCCAGCAAAATGAAATGGGGAAAAATGGGGGGCATCTGAAATTTGTTCGGCTTGTGGGGGGCTCTGGCTGTACAATGTCTCGCATGGCTAGGCCTGCGGACAAAGCGACTGCCCTTTGGGTTGTGAAAAAACTTCGGCACTGCGGACATCAAGCCCTCTTTGCCGGCGGGTGTGTGCGCGACATGCTCCTGTCCAGGCGATGCGCGGACTACGACGTAGCTACCGACGCGACGCCCCAGCAAGTGAAGCAAATGTTTCGACGAGTGCTGATGGTCGGGGCGAAGTTCGGCGTGGCGATGGTGATAAAGGGCGACCGCATGGTCGAGGTGGCAACCTTCCGCAGCGACCTGTCATACAGCGACGGACGCAGGCCCGACGGCGTGGAGTTTACCTCGCCAAAACAAGACGCGCTTCGGCGGGACTTTACCATTAACGGCATGTTCTTCGACCCCATCGACGAGCGGGTTATCGACCATGTATCAGGCCGAGCTGACCTGGCCAGGAAGGTCGTGCGGACGATAGGCCAACCCGAGCAACGATTCGCCGAAGACTACCTCCGCATGATGCGAGCGGTGCGGTTCGCAGTTCGGCTGGGGTTCCGCATAGACCCCGCTACCGCCCGGGCTATCGAGCAGTTCGGGCCTAACATCGCCAGCATCAGCGGCGAGCGAGTCTACGACGAATTGCAAAAAATGTTCAGCTGCGGCGGAGCTGCAGCAGGCGCGGAACTTTTGGGGCGGTTGCACCTGGCGGAACACATCCTGCCGGAATTGTTCGCCGACGCCCAGGCCAAACTGTGGGACGCTGCGACAGCCCGGCTGGGCGCGATAGACTCCAAGCCAGACCCCGTACTGAGTTTCGGAGCCTTGTTGATGGACCTGCCAAGCCCGGTCATCGCCAATATCATTCGCAGGTGGGGCCAATCGAACGACCTGAGAAAAACGCTGCAATGGTTCACTGTCCATCGCGACGGCTGGGCGGACGCGGCGGAGCTTAGGCTGTGCGAATTCAAGAAAATCTTAGCCAATGCGAACTATCAGAAACTCAAAACGCTTTGGAGTATCCGCGAACTCCAAGCCACGGGCCAACGGAAGCAGGCACGACGCATCGCCAGGCGAGCCAGCGGGATAGACCCGCGAAAAATAGCACCAAAACCATTCGTAACAGGCGACCGTCTGCTGAAAATGGGCTACCAGCCCGGCAGAAAAATAGGCCTGGTGCTCCGCAAACTTTACGACGATCAGCTGGACGAAACTCTCAAAACCAAACAAGCTGCCCTTAACAGGGCGCGGGAGCTACTACCATGACCAGCCAGGCTGAGAGCGAGACATCCATGCCGTTGAGCGAGCATCTCGACGAGCTTCGCCGGCGGGTGCTCTGGGCTATGGCAGGCCTGGCTGTGGGCGTCGCAGCGGCGATGTGTTTGGGCGGGGAGATTCTATCGTTGTTGGAACAGCCTTACCTGGCGGTCACGACCAGCCGAGGCGGGGGACAATTGCTGGTGCTAAAAGCAGCTGACGGATTCCTTATATACATGCGGGTCTCGCTGATAGCTGGGCTGATATTGGCTTCGCCCTGGGTGTTTTATCAGTTCTGGGCCTTCGTCGCAGCGGGGTTGCATCAGCGGGAGAAGCGGTACGCCATCTTGGCGGTGCCTTGCTCAGCTGGGCTGTTCGTAGCGGGGGCTGCGTTTTTTTTGTTCGTCGCCGCGGTGCCGTTGATGCGGTTTTTCCTGGCCTTCAACGACTCGCTGGGCCTGGCTACCACCCTGACGCTGGGCAATCACATCGCTATGATGACCGGCATGATGTTAGCCTTCGGACTTGGGTTTCAGATGCCGCTCGTCGTAGCTTTGCTTGGGGCGATGGGCCTGGTCTCGCCAGGGTCCTTGGGCAAATATCGGCGACACGTCATCGTGATTCTGCTAATCTTCGCCGCACTGGTAACCTCGCCCAGCCCGATAGACCAAATCGCCCTGGCCCTGCCAATGTGGCTACTATACGAACTGGGAATCCTGCTGGTTAAACTAGGCAATAGGCAAACAGGGAAAAAAACATTCCACGGATTTCGCGGGATTAAAAACTGATTTAATAAACCTTCGGTTTCACGGTTTTTTTTGATAAAAAAATAATCAGTATAATCTTCTTAAAAATCAGTGTAATCCGTGGACTCCTATTTGACATTGCTTTTTGGCGGCTTTTCGTGTAGAAGGGTCGGATTCTACTGTTAAAAATAGGGCATTCGATGAAATACTTTTCCCGATCATTGCAATATCTCAAGCCTTACCGCACTCGCCTGGCGATTTCTATTGTCTGCGTTTTGTTTATCGCGGTGCTTTGGGGTGGCGGGCTTGGCATGATGTTGCCGGGCATGAAGATTCTCACCAGCGACGAGGGTCTCCATGGCTGGGCGCAAAACACGATGATCTCCGACCGACTGGACGGGCGAGTCGTGCGGGAAATCATCCCAGCTGGTACCGACATCGATGGCCAAAATATTTCGCTGGTGCTCCGCGTCGTGGCGGTGGACCGCACGGGCCGAGCCCAGGCGGGCGGGCTGATCGTGGGCGATTGGCTGTTGGGGCTCGTCGACCCGACAGACGGCAAGCGAGAATATCTCCGCGGCGACGAGCTAAGCAAACAGCTAGCCCGGTGGGACTACGAAACCCGTCGCGTCAAGCTGATAGTCTACAACCCCGCCAGCCAGGCCTCGGGCCAGTCCAGACTTGTCCCGATCAAACTGCATCGACTAAAACGCAAAGCCAGGCTGCTCGGCAGGCTGACAAGCTACATCCCCAGCCCACAGGACGGCTCGGGCAGAGTACCCATGCTGTGGTGGCTGATCGGCCTGGTCTGCGCCATGACCCTGCTACGCAATGGCCTGCGATTCATTCAGGAATATCTCGTGCAAACCGCGGTGCTGCGAGGCATGTGGGACCTTCGCGAGCATTGTTACAACAGTGCCCTGCGGCAGCCTATCACATTTTTCGCCGAGCATGGCACGACCGACACGATGAGCCGATTTGTGCAGGACTCCAGCGAGCTGGGTCGGGCGCAGATGACGCTCTTCGGCAAGACGCTCGTCGAGCCTGCCAAGGCTGTCGCGTCGCTGGTGGGAGCGTTTGTGATTAGCTGGCAGATGACGCTTATCGCCCTGGTGGCTGGGCC
>QNCB01000248.1 GCA_003644335.1 Planctomycetota bacterium
AATTCGTGTCTGTATCCTTACGACTGGCCTACTCCGATTGGACTGGCTTGCATTAATTATACTTACTCGGGATACTCCGTTTCTCCCGTCGCCAGAGCACACAGTGTCAGCTTTTTTGTTTTGCATTTTTTATATTCTTCTCTGGCTTGCTTTGCCGAAGTGTATCTGCAAAAAGAAGGCTGTTGAGAAATAGGGTATGTTCCCCTATTTATGGCAAGAAAATTGGTGGAGCGTAACATGTCTCGGGATCAAGCTGCGGATACCTACTTCAGCATGAGCGAGCCGGAAAGAATCGCCTCCACTGCCAGATACGACTCGCAATATAGCTATACCCCGAGAGACATGGGACACATTGAGGGGTTCATGTATGGGGTTGGCAAGTCGGCGGTCGGCATGGCAACGGGGGCGGCAAAGCTGGCTGCATATACCGTATCGGGGGCATACGACGCGGCTGTTACTACCGGCGGGCTGGCGATGTGGGGGATCACCGGCGACCCGGGATACGCAACCAACGCTCCGACGGTTAATTACGCAGCGAACTCGCTGAACGCGGTGGGTCGTTCGCTGGGCCGATATGGCCAGGCTGTTGGGCGCGAACATAGCAGTGCCGGCTTGGTTGCCTCCTCGACTTTTGTCGCCGAGTCTGTTCTCCGAAACATTCCAATAGCCGGGAAAGTGGGTTCGAATATTGCCGACATCGGCGTAAACGGTTATAGTGTCCAAAATACAATCAGTTTTGGCGAGAGCACATTTGAGATAGGCTCAGCCCTGGGCCTAGCCCGCCTGTCCGGTGTGAAATGGACGAGGACTCCAAAGAGAATTGCTGAGCAACTGGATAATGCATACCATTACACCTCTTCGCAGTGGGCAAAATCGATCAATAGCAGAGGTCTTCGTCCGGGGTCTTATGCAACCCCCTCGGACAAATTAACTGGCTTGCAGGCCAAACTTGAGCTATCGCTCAATCCAATGCGTCCAGCACCAAATATGCGAATACGAATTAACCTTGGGGCGATGCGTAATGCGGGTTACAAAATCCCATCGCCAACACGAGTGTCAAATATTGTAAAAGACCCTATCACTGGGCGTGCCTATACGATGCCAGGAGGCGGATACGAGATGCAGTTTCCATACAAGATTCCCAGCAAGTATTTGGAGGTACCAGGATTATGATGGACATGCAAAATACGCGTGAAACATGGTTAAGTATATATCAACAGCTTGAGGCAAGAGCCAAATCTTTACATGACAGCCAATCTGTAGCATTTGGTATTCTGGAATTTTACGACAGTCTGTCTATAGAACAGCGAGCAGAGATACACCCACTTCTTGCGGAATGGTTCGTGTCGGATGATAGCAGGCACCGCTACGATGCAGCGTTCCTGGCTGGAGAAAGACGTATCCGAGAATTGGCTCCTGCTGTCGAAGCCGCTATTGCCCATCTTGATGGCGTTCCAGGACCGGAAGCACAGGATGAAATCGAAGATCTCAAACACACACTAACTGATCTGATTGGTGATGCCTATGAAAAGTGAAGGGGTGGGCTGAAAATCCTGCTTCTCTCCTGAAAAATACAAGAGTCAATCGTTATGGCGGAACTGGCCAATGAACAAATTCTATGTCTTATTAAATTCCGATGTTGATGATAGAAAAAACGCTGTTACGGATTTTCTAAAGGAAGATTCGGCTAGAAGGGGAATAGCCCCTAAGTGTCTGACATGCGGAAAATACATTGGGATGCTTCCCTGGCTTCCACCATTTCGCGCTGAACTTGAAGTTTGGGGGAAAGGCAGGTGGCGTGGTTATGTTATTTGACAGAAAGATTAATTTTGGGGTGCCGTGGTTGCGGCGTTTGCAACCACGATGCTGTTCTATGCGCTATCTCCATGGGCCGGGCACGGATCAAATCTTGGCTGATGAATATATCGACGACCCCGCTGGCGGGGTTTATTGGGCGCTGGCTGATCATCAAGGCTCGGTGCGAGATGTCGTCGAAATGGACGGCCCAACCACTGTGGTAGCTAATCATATCAAATACGACAGTTTTGGGAACATCGCCAGCCAGTCAGCCCCGGGGGCAGAGTTTCGGTATAGTTACACCGGCCGAGAGTTCGACGCCGAGACAGGCCTATACTATTACCGAGCCAGATACTACGACGCCGCCACAGCTCGCTTCATCGGCGAAGACCCACTAGCCTTCGCAGCCGGCGACGCCAACTTCTACCGCTACGTAGGCAACACCCCAATGACCCTGACCGACCCGTCAGGAATGTGCTGGGAAGGAATAAAATCCATGGCCACATCAACATGGAACAATGTAACATCCGTCGCAAACAATATTTGGAATGGCGTAAAATCCCAAGCAGCGAGTGTGTGGAATAACGCATCAAATACTGCTTCATCCATAGCCAACGACTCTTCCCATGAAATGATACACCTTCCGGATGTACGCCAAACGACCAGATCACGGATAGGCAAAGAATCAGCCGCCACGCGACTCGTTCAAGAACTTCACCCAGAACGGAATCCTGTATCCTATTTGAAGCATTTTCTGGATGGATCAGGCGAGACGATAGAATGGGGAGCGGGCGATCAGTTCACCAAATGGCTGGCAAAGGACAAAGAACTCCGGCAGCATTTAGATGAAAATATTTGGAAAAATGTGGTTTTGTCAGACTTGCAAATTGAGCGTCAACAAAGCGGAAAGCGATTTGGTACTTTCTCCAAAGTCTATAGGCCCAGGGGTGGCGATGTAACAGAAATGCTGCGGAGAGAAGTTAAGCTCGATCCAAACGGAGTGACTGATAGCCGCACTTCGCAATCAGCATCAGGATTGGGCTATATTGTTGGATCAGTGCATCCGACGCTCCATGTAAACGGAATATATGGAGTGAACAAAAACAAGCAGGGAAAGGATGTGTTAAACTACCATCTATATACTACGGTGAATGTAGTGGATGTTTATGATTTTCACAGTAAGCATCTGAATTGGCTAATGCCTGTAGGGAAACCCTACTACATTAAAGCAGGCTGGCAGGAAATGTGGACAACTACCATGCCTGAAGGTAAGCTTCCAACTAATGTGCTCCATGTAAATATTGGCTCACCGATAATTATCAATAGTAATATGGGAGGAGCAAACAGAAAGTAAATCAATATTATGTTCGTTACCAGATTGAATATAGGTACTGTGGAAAGGATTCATATGCATAATTGCGGTATATCAATGATTCGAGGCAAGTCATGTTCCGAATAACTTGGCATTGTCGGCTGGTAATTAGTGCCTTGGTCAGCCTGGTCAATATGTACGGATTATATAACTGCCTCGATGATCTGTTTAACAAAGGGGGCGTGAGTGGTGGCGAGGTTTTTGTATTACTGGAGTTTGCATACCTTGGTGTAATGGCCCTTGTTATATTTGCTAGCAATCTTGTGTCCGTTATGCCAAAATGGACCGACTTAATTCGTGTCTGTATCCTTACGACTGGCCTACTCCGATTGGACTGGCTTGCATTAATTATACTTACTCGGGATACTCCGTTTCTCCCGTCGCCAGAGCACACAGTGTCAGCTTTTTTGTTTTG
>QNCB01000249.1 GCA_003644335.1 Planctomycetota bacterium
AAGTTCGTCCAGACGGGCCAAATTGCCCGGGCGAAACTTTCGAACGCCCCGCCGCCCCAGCCTGTGATAGCGAAAAAAGTGTCAGGCGAATCGCCCACGAGCATCTGCACATATTTACCGGGGATGACACCCTCATGCCCTGGCCTGCCCAGCAAGAAACCAGCCACCAGCACGCCGAAAAGCAGCAGCGGCAGAATCTGCCTGGCAAAGCTCCATGTTGCCTCGAACCAGTCGCCAGCTTCGCCTTTTTGGCTGGCTGTGATGACGGATAGCCCCACCACGCCGGCGGCGAACGGAATCATTACCCATAGGCCTTCCGTCGGCAGCACGATGGCCAAAACCGCCGGCGCGATGCCCGCAGCCAGAACCTTCCACCACCGTATGCCGAACCATAAAATCAGCACTACTCCAAGGGCCAAGGCAAAGCCTGCCGTGATTGGCCACTTTGCGGCATAGATGCTCTGCCACAGGCCTGTTGTCGAGGCGGGCCTGCCCCAGTTGGCAAAGACCAGCACGCCGACCATGACGAAAAAGAAAATCGCGTTTTGCCACAAAGGCCTGGCAACTTGCGGCTCGGGCATATCAGCCTGGTCTGTAGCCTTGGCAAGCTCCTCCTTGCGGTATATCAGGTGCATGATCAAGCCGATGACGATACTGAAGACAATCGCCCCCACCGCGCGTGCGATACCAAGTTCCAGCCCGAGAATTCGAGCGGTGAGGATTATCGCCAGGATGTTGATAGCCGGGCCTGAATACAGAAACGCCACCGCCGGGCCAAGCCCAGCGCCCATCCGCCAGATGCCCGCGAACAACGGCAAGACCGTGCAGGAACAAACCGCCAATATGCTGCCCGACACGCTCGCCACCCCGTAAGCCAGCACCTTGTTAGCCTTGGCTCCGAGATACTTCATCACCGAAGCCTGGCTGACGAACACGCCGATTGCCCCCGCTATGAAAAACGCCGGCACCAGACACAGCAGCACATGCTCCCGCGCGTACCACCGGGCCAAGTGAAGGGATTCGCTTACCCCGCCGGAAAATCGGCTCCAGTCCACCGGTAACCAAAAGAACGCCGCAAACACCACCACGATGCCAACCAGATGCTTCCACTGTTGTTTCCAGTCTATCATCGAACTACCACCCATTAGATGAGTTTGTTACAAAAGAATCACCTATTAAACAAAAAAACAAAAAAACCAGCCCTACAATGTCCTCAGCAGCATCGCCGCATCCTTTGCCTGGGCTCGAATTACGCCGTCGATACACTTCATAAAGTTCAGGATACACGTTGTCCGCAGGGAGTACATCATCCGCAAGCCATCTTTTCGCTGGCTAACGAGTCCAGCCTGCATAAGCACTCCCAAATGCCGCGAGACATTGGATCGTTTTGCAGCCACATGGTCTGTGATATCGCAGACGCATTGCTCGCCGTCTTTGAGAAAATCGATAATCGCCAGACGAATCGGATTTCCCACCGCTGCGATAATGTCCGCTTTGAGTTTGTAAAGGCGTTTCTCTTCTGAATTCACAGCCTGGTCTCCGATATTATGTTACCAATCGCTCACATACTATCATCCCAAAAACCCTTTTGCAACAGGCAAACTTATTTTGTAACAATATTTTTTTGGCTCGGCTGGCGCATCCAGGCCTGGTATCCCGCTTGGTTCTGCCAGCCCTTCAACGGACGGCTCGCCAGCGTCCTTCCGCTGTTCCTGCCGGGCGGTATTGCCAGCCTTGTCAAACTGCAAGCTGCGAGCGAACCGCGTCAGTTCGTAAATTTTCCCGAGCGACAACGGATTGAACACGCCATTGGGGTCGTGCTCGTTGACCACCCCCACGACGATCATATCGTGCAGGTCCATCCGCTAATTGTTTTTTGACTTCTCCCAGATTTCCCACTTTGGCAGCCTCTTGAATACTCATGCAGCCAGCCAGGAAAACCGGAACCAACACCTACAAAAATACACCCGTAGCACACTTGATCATTGACAACATTTTTTTGTTCATTTCTGATCTCCCAATATTTTAAGTTCTGACATATTTAAGCCCCACAACCACGGCACCCGGGCCAATAGCTCTTGCGGGGGCAAGTTTTTTATCCGCCGTTGAGATGCGATTTCAGGTATTGGCCTGTGTAGCTGGCGGGGTTTTTGGCTACCTGCTCTGGCGTGCCCTGGGCTACGATGGTTCCCCCGGCGTCGCCGCCTTCGGGGCCTAGGTCGATAATCCAGTCGGCACATTTTATGACGTCGAGATTGTGCTCGATAACGATAATCGTGTTGCCCAAATCAGCCAGTCGGTTTAGGACGTTCATGAGGTTATGGATATCCGCGAAGTGCAGGCCTGTCGTCGGCTCGTCCAGCACATAAAGCGTATGGCCTGTCGCGCTCTTGCCCAGTTCGCTGGCGAGTTTCACGCGCTGGGCCTCGCCGCCGGAGAGCGTGGTGGAGTTTTGGCCCAGCTCGACGTAGCTGAGTCCCACGTCCGACAGCGCCCGCACGAGTTGCTTGATTTTCGGGAAGCTGTCGAAGAATCCCAACGCCTCTTCGATTCGCATCTCCAGTGCGTCGGCGATGGTTTTGCCCTTGTATTTTACCTCGAGCGTTTCTCTGCCATACCTGGCGCCTTTGCATTCCTGGCAGGTTACGTAGACGTCGGGCAGGAAGTGCATCTCGATTCGTTTGACGCCCTGGCCCTGGCAGGATTCGCAGCGACCGCCCTTCACATTAAAGCTGAATCGGCCTGGCTTGTAGCCTCGGATTTTCGCCTCGCGCGTTTTGGAAAACAGCTGGCGGATGTGGTCGAACACGCCGGTGTACGTCGCCGGGTTGCTCCGGGGCGTCCTGCCGATGGGCGACTGGTCGATCTCGATGACCTTGTCGATTTTGCCCAGACCCAGGATTTTGTCGAACTGGCCAGGCCTGTCTTTCGAACTATACAGCCGGCGTTTCATCGCCCGCAACAACGTCTGGTTTATCAGCGTGCTCTTGCCCGAGCCGCTCACGCCCGTAACGCACACAATGCCGCCCAGCGGAAATCGCACGTCGATCCCCTTGAGGTTATGCTCCCGACAGCCCTTCAGCTCCAGGCTATTTCGCACGGTGGTTTTCCGCCGGGCTGAGGGGGTTTCGATAGCCAGCTTGCCCGAGAGATATTTGCCCGTCAGCGACTCCTCCGCGGCAAGAATATCCTCCAGCGAACCCTGTGCGACGACTCGCCCGCCATGGCTTCCCGCAGCTGGGCCTATGTCGATTATCTCGTCAGCTATGCGGATCGTGTCCTCGTCATGTTCAACGACGATAACCGTATTGCCCATATCCCGCAGCGACTTAAGCGTGCCGATGAGCCTTCGATTGTCGCGTTGGTGCAAGCCTATCGTAGGCTCGTCGAGGACATAGCAAACTCCCACCAGTCCGCTGCCGACCTGCGTAGCCAGGCGAATTCGCTGGGCCTCGCCGCCGGAGAGGGTGGCGCTGGTGCGGTCGAGCGAGATGTACCCCAGCCCGACGTCAGCCAGGAACTTCAGGCGGTGGGATATCTCGCGGAGTATCATCTCCGCTATCTGCGTCTTCT
>QNCB01000250.1 GCA_003644335.1 Planctomycetota bacterium
GCCTCAGCCGGTATTTTCACCTTCATCGACGAGGTCGCTCGCAGAGGCTTGGGATATTCGCTCCAGACTAGATTGTTGGGGAACCTGGCATAGGCGGTGCTCAACTTGACCGTGTCCCTTGCGAGGTTCATATCCGTAACCGACCAGCTGACCGTAACAGTCTCGCCGACCTGGTATATATGAGGTACGGTTTTCTTGTCGTCTTCCCAGGGTCCCGGCAAGACGCTCACTTCGATATCCGGCGCATGGGTATCTATCACGAGTATCTCGTTAGGCTGGCCTGGCGGGACGTCGGAAGAGGGTTGGCCTGCCCCGACGAAGCGAATCCAGTACGTGCCATCGCCGCCGGCGTCGAACAGGAAGTGCGACTGCTCCTGCCCGAAGTAGCCAGCCCGGGCCCAGTTTTGGCCCGCGTCCGGCGAGAACCACAGCTCGGTATGAGCGGGGAGGGACTGCTTCCAGAGCATCTTGATAAAGTCAGCCCGGTCCTTGCCCGGGGGCAGGGGTTTCTTTTTGTCGTCATAGCCAGCTGGGGGGGTGGTTTGCCAATCGGCAGGCAGGTCTGGATGCCGGATGAACGCCAGGTTCTCGCGGACATAGTAGATGGGAATGTTGTTGCCCACCTTCCCCACGGGCTTGAGTTCCTGGGCAGGCTGATAGTAAAACGGTGCATCATACGCCCACGCAGGATATTCCTGCCTTGCCTGCCAGTCCGGGTTCTCGTCCGGCGAGGTGCAACCACCCAGCAACACAGCCACTGAGACAAGCACCAAAGTTATTCCATTGCGCATAACAAAGCTCCACTTGATTGTGAAAGAAAACCAAAAATCAGAATATTTGGATACTTTATCGGATTATTCGCCCAAAAGGCATAAAAAATTTATTGTTTTTTAGCAATCAGGCTTCAGTTATCAGTAAAAGCGAAAACAATAGAAAAAACAAAAACTACGAAAAAACGCGAAATTGTTTTGAAAAGTCGCATTTCGAAACTGTTTAAGATTTCGAATTTCGTGGTTCGGATTTTTAGTTTTTCCATGCTACTTTAAATATTCAAACGCCCGGTCGAAAAACACCCTGCCGTCAGGCCTGGCGATGTTTTGCCTTGTCCATTGCGGATGGTGCGTCGCATGGACGAACCTTTCCGGGTGGGGCATCAGGCCCATCACTCTGCCTGTCGGGTCGCACAGGGCTGCGATGTCGTCCACGCTGCCGTTGGGGTTGTCCCCAGCCTCCCCTGCGGAGTCGACATATCGCAACGCGACTTGGCCATCGCGGCGAAGCCTGTCCAACACCTCGTCGTCGCGGGGTACGAACTTGCCCTCGCCATGGGCGATTGGCAGGGATATCACCTCGCCAGCTGGGAGAAACACGCAATTGTCGCTGTCGCATCGCAGGTGAACCCAGCGGTCGACGAACATGCCGCAGTCGTTCCAGCCCAGCGTCGCGTCGCGGTGAGCGTCCTTGGCGCTTACCCGTCCCCACGGCAGCAGGCCACTCTTTATAAGCACCTGGAATCCGTTGCAAATTCCCAGCACGAGCTTGCCCGCATCGACGAACTCATTCAAAGGCCCAGCCAGCCTATGGAGCATTTGGTTGGCGAGGATTTTCCCCGCTGCCACGTCGTCGCCATAGCTGAACCCGCCGGGCAGGACCAAAAACGCGTAGTCCCCCAGCAAGACTGGGGCTTCGAGCAGTCTGTTGACATGCACGCGGTCAGCCTGAAAACCAGCCTGCTCCAAGGCGAAGAGAGTCTCGCGGTCGCAATTCGTCCCAGCTGCTCTAAGTACCAACGCTTTAACTGACATTCAATCTTCCTTCAACTTATATGCAGAGCAACTCTTCTTGATAGTCTGACTGGGCTGCTGAGATTGCATCCCGCCGATTAAAATCAAGAGCTTCTTCCAGTGTGGTTTTCAGCGTTTCCAGCAGTTTGTCCTGGGTTTTTTCCTGGCAATTAACACATGGAACCTCTTCAACCCGGCCAACCCAGAAATCACCTTCTTTTTTTTGTGACAGCGGTGTAGTTTGCATTCATCGTTCTTTCTCCAGCCAGCAGGTCATGCGAAGCTGCCTGGCCTGTTTTAGAATTTTACTTGCGGGGCTTGGCGTTGGGTGTCGTCTTCCAGTTCGAACATTTCTCGTTTGGCGAAGTTGAACATGCCAGCGACGATGTTGTTTGGGAACTTTTGGATGGCGATGTTGAAGATAGCGACGGACTTGTTGAAGTATTGGCGGGCGAAGGAGATTTTGTTTTCCGTGCTGGTGAGTTCTTCCTGAAGCTGGGCGAAGTTCTCGTTGGCTTTGAGGTTCGGATAGCTTTCCGACAGGGCCAAGAGCTTGCCCAGCGCGCCGGTGAGCATATTTTCCGCCCCAGCCTGTGCAGCTACGCCCTCAGCTGATATCGCTGCGTTGCGGGCTTTGATTACGTTTTCCAGCGTCTCGCTTTCGTGGGCGGCATAGCCTTTGACCGTCTCGACGAGGTTTGGGATAAGGTCGTAACGCCGTTTTAGCTGGACGTCGATCTGGCTCCATGCCTCGTCGCACGTTATCCGTTTGGTAACCAAGCCATTGTAGATGGCGATGGCGACCACAATCAACAGAACCACGATTCCGATAGCTATATATAGGCCGACCATGTCTGTACCTTTCCGCCCAGCTGGGCTAAACAGCGTTTTCAGTAGTATTTTTACACGAACATCATCAACGTCCCAGCCGGGGGCGACTAGACTACATCTTTTGCACAAACCGCTCAGCCGGAGACAGCCAGGCTATATTCTGCAACATCGTCAAAACCGGGCCTGGGTTTTCTTTACTCCGCTTTTTTCTTGGCTGGGGCCTTCTTGGCAGGCTTGGCAGCGGGGGCGGTTTCTTCCACCTCGACATCTTCTTCAATCGCAGCAGGCTGGGACGCACTTGCCATCTCAGCCATGATCCAGCCATATATGTCCTTAATAGCCGATGCTGGCACGAACAACCTCGAACTGGCGACGTTGCCCTCGACCGTCCCAGCCAGGGCGACGGGAACCTTGCCCTCGAAAGCAAAGCCCTCTGGCAGGTTCGATTTTTCGCCCATGGTTTTCATGCCGCTTTGAATCAGGCCAAAGATATTGGCTGGGCTTATAACCATCGCAGCCATGACTTTGGCGGGCATGGTTTTCATAGCTTCTGCCACGCCCGGGTCGTCCGCGATATTGCCTCCCTTAGCCGCTGCGGCGATGACCTCCGCCAGGAAGCTCTCCCCGCCGCCGAGCGATACAACCAGGGTCGTCGCGTCCACCTCAGCGATAAGGAAGCGGATATTTTCCTCGCCGAGCACCTTGACCATGTTGGCTTTCTTTTCGTCGGTTCGCTTGGCGATTTTCTCGCTGGTAACCTCGATAGCGTCGACAGCCAGGCCCGCGACAGTCGCAACGCCTGGGATGTATTTGAACTCGAGCGTCTTGGCGTCAGCTTCCTGCTCGCCGATGGTCTTCTGGATAAGCTCGGTCAACAGCTCAGCCTTTTCCGGCAACAGAGCTTTGGTCTCCTTGGCGGATGTGCACTGGATAACCATCGCCGAGCCGAACA
>QNCB01000251.1 GCA_003644335.1 Planctomycetota bacterium
ATCGTAAAAAACAAAGTTTACCATGAAGTTTTTTGTTTTTTCTTTCGTGTTTTTCGCCGTTTTAAATATCTGTGTCTATCTGTGTTTATCCGTGGTTCTTGTTTTTGTGTGAACGGTTACAAATAATGATTATTCGCGATTGCTTGAGGAGTTGGAAGACTTAGCTATCGTATCTGAAAGGCAGTCCGAAGCGTCTATCCCACTCCCAGGTTATTGCCGAGTTGAAATCAGATTGAGAGATTATGCGGAAAAACTTGATAACAATTTGCTTTGGTCTTTGCGTCTGTCTGGCGTTGGCTGGTTGCGGAGACTGGCAACAGTATTTCAACGTGCCGGGGCATGGGCATTATGCGAGGGGCAGGGAGCTTTTGCGGGACGGCGAGCTTGACGCAGCTTTGGACGAACTGACCCGCGCTGCTCGAATCGATCCGAAAAACGCCGACGTCCGCACAGCTTTGGGCGACGTTTATCGCAAGAAGGGCGACTTTACCAAAGCCAGCCGAAGCTACCGGGCTGCGTGCAAGGCTGACCCGTATAGCTTTCGCCCGCACTACAACCTCGGCGTAACATACCAAGCCATGGCTGACCTGGCCCGGTCGCTGAAAAAGGCCCGGCTGTTTTTACGAAAAGCTGTCCAGGTATATATTCGCTCGGTGGCACTCAGGCCTGGGAGCTTCGATGCGAACCTGAATCTCGGAGCCTGCTATTTCCAGCTCGGCAAGACAGGCCTGGCCCAGCGGCAGACCCTCGAGGCACTGAAAATAAATCCGCACTCCGCCAAGGCGAACAACAATCTCGCTATCATGCTTGATGTGCAGGGCAAGCTCGAGGAAGCTATCCTGGCTTACAAGGCTTCCATCGAAGCCAAGCCCAACCAGCCTGGGATAATGATGAATCTCGGCGCGATATATCTTCGCCTGGGCAGGGTCAAGTCCGCCCTGGCGACGTATCGCAGCGCTGCCCGTTTGAGTCCAGACTCTGCTAAGCCTTACGAGCAGATGGGCGTGTGCCTGTTCCGCATGAAAAGGCTTGACGGTGCCCTGGATGCCTTTGCTGCGGCTATCAAGAAAAACTCGCAAAGTCCCGGGGCCTATCGAGGGTATGGCGTTATCTGCATGTATAAATACGTCTTGGATCGCAGTAAGGCTGAGCTGAAAAACAAAGCCTTGCGGGCGTGGGAGTTTTCGCTGAAACTCAAGCCAGGTCAAGACGACCTTGTGCGACTAATAAAACGGTTTGGCCCAGCTTCCAAGCCAAAGACAAAGGCTCAGCCCACGAAAAAATCCATCAAAAAAACCGCAGCTAAACCCAATCCAAGCAAAAAAACCAAACCAAGTCCCACCCCTGCTCCTAAAACAAAACCCGCTACAAAACCCGCTACAAAACCGCAACCCAAAGCTCAGCCCGCACCAAAAAAAACAACCTCGCCCAAAAAACCCGCGGTCAAGGCCAAGCCAAAGCCTGTCGTTCCGCGTAAGGCCAAGCCTGTTGTCCCGCGAAAAGCCAAGCCCAGCGGTACGAACGAGTCTGACAACACCTGGCGGCCCAACCCCAGGCCCGCCAGGATTCAGCCAATCGATCCGTAGGTAAAAAAGAAAAGTTTACCGCGAAAGAACGCAAAGAGAAATGGTAACCGTCCACACCAGCACCTACGCATTAACCGGATGAACCAGTTTTGCAGATAAGTGCATGGGGAATCCATTCTTTTTCTTTCTTTCCTTTGTCATTCCCGCGCAGGCATGGCTACCCTGCAGACCCGCGGTGTAGGCAGCCACCCGACAGGTTGCACAAGGGCGAGATGCCCACGCTACCATGGCACCTGACTGGATTTGAACTCGGACACAACTTCAAGGTGCAATCTGTTTTCGCCTGACAGAAAAAAGGCTGGCACTGTAAGCATTATCTGTGTACATCTGTGTTTGCCCGTGGTTCTTTCACGCGGCAGGCTACGTTTTTGGGAGATTGAAAATGGCACGGACAACTATAATCGCGTTGGCTTGGCTCGCTTGCCTTGGCTTGCTGCTGACGAAAAGTTTCGCAGCCCCCACAGCGACTGCGGTTCCGGCGACTCTGGGCCAGGCCAGTCGATATACCGACGAGATGAATGGCTTTTCCATTCGTCCGCCCAAGGGTGGTTCGCTGGCCCAGAGCAGACAAACATCCTGTCTGGCCCAGTGGGTCTGTCATAGGCCAAAGTCCGATAAGTTGCTCTGGTCGCTGAGCATTCACCGTTCGGATACGAAGGTAGCCTGGCCTGACATTCGCGCCGCTGCCCAGGCCCTGCAGGCTGAACTCGGTCAGGCTGGGGCGAAGGTCGAGGCTGCGAAGTTTTTGACGATATGCAACCTGCCGGCGGTGAATTTCTCCGGCACCATCGCCGGAGCCAAGCAGCTAGGCCCAGCGGGGGGGACAACCAAGTTGCCGGACACGTGTTTCCGCCAGGTGTGGATACAGCTTCAGCCAGGCCAATATTTCGTGGTAAAATGGGACAGCGTCTCGCTGCCTGGGACATTTCTCGACGCGACCTGGGCCAAGACATTAGCCAGTCTGGAGCTGCAGGATACCCGCAAGGTCATCCGTCAAAAAACCGCCAACGCCCGCCGGGCCTACGAGCTGCTGTGGAAGTCGCTCTCGGACGAAAAGCTGGGTCTCGCCCTGCCCGCCAAGCCTCAATGGTTCCTCATCCGCCAGGGGGACAAGCCCGTCGGGTGGACCAGCATCGAGGCCCGTCGTGTCCGCTGCAAGGGTACCGACGGGTTCGAAGTTCGTCTTTGGGCGATGACGCGAATCCCGGGTCAAAAGGTCAGGCTTAGCCGCGAAGTCATGTTCGTCGGAGCGAAATTGTCGATGGAGCTTTGGCAGTCGCGTGTGCAGGTTGGCTCGGGCGCCCAGGCGGGGCTTGTCGTCGAGCAGGGACTCCGCCAGCAGGACATGGTGGTCGTCGCCATCGACGAGAATGGCCGGGCCCAGCAACGGCAAAAGAAACTGCCAGAAAGCGTCAAGAATATCCTTCTGCCCAAGGCTATCGGGATACTCCTGCCGAAACTTATCGACCTTACCCAGACGCCCGCGGCTTACACCTTCGCGGAGTACGACTCGGGCAAGAACGATTTCCGGATGCGAACCTTTACGGTCATAGGCTCCGCGGAGGTCAACATCGACGGGCGGATTATCTCAGCGATAAAGGTTACCGACAAACCCTCCGCCAACGCGAAGCCCCTGACGCTTTGGCTGAGTAGTCGAGGCGAGATATTGCTGTCTCAGGCGCCCGGCGGGCTCCAAGCTGAAAAAACCACCCGCGAAAAAGTCCTCGCTATCTTCCCAAAAGCAGAAGCAGTAATAAGCCAGATAAACCGTGCCAGCAAAAAACAGACAAAATAGTGGATCGGTTGGTTGACTGGTTGATTGGGTAGCCATGGGTCGCTGAATCGCTTAGTTTCGCCAGAGCATTTTAAGAATGGCATGTCATATATCCGCAGGACTCGAACCAACCTTTGGCATCTTGGGCTGTGATCGTTTTCAGGGCACTGGCGATGGCGGCTAACAGAGCCTCGAAGGTGCGGGCC
>QNCB01000252.1 GCA_003644335.1 Planctomycetota bacterium
ACCATAGAGCAAGTGCTGGCGGAGCTTCGCCAGCGAGTGGAGACCAAGGCATGAGAGAATACCCCAGCCATCCCAACCCGGAACTGACCAGCTGGCGACTGCCGGGCGACATCGAGCAGAGCAGCCCGTATTACCGGTTCATGCGCAGGCTAAGCCATATTATGAATGTTACATACTGGAACACGCGGGCATACAACCGGCACAACGAGCCAGCGGACGGCAGCGTGTTGTACCTGGCCAATCATCAGAGCTTCTACGACCCGATACTGGTTTGCGGGCCTTTGCAGAGGCCTGGCAATTTCATGGCCCGCGATACGCTGTTCAAAAATCCGCACTTCGCAAAACTGCTCTACTCGGTCAACACTTTTCCCGTCAAGCGAGGCCAGGCTGATGTCGGAGCTATGAAAGAAGCTATGCGACGCCTCAAAGCGGGCGGCACGCTGGTAATTTTCCCCGAGGGCACGCGCACCGTCGATGGCAGGATAGGCCAATTCCTGCCAGGCTCTGCTATGCTCAGCATGAAGGTGGCAACCTGGACCGTGCCGGTACTAATCGACGGAGCATACGAAGCCTGGCCAAAGTCGCAACTGCTGCCGACACTCGGTGCGAAAATCGTCGTCCAATATGGCAAGGCTATCCATCGCGACGAAGCAAAACAACATGCCCCAGCTGAGTTCGTAAACATCGTCCGCCAAAAAATGATAGACATGCAAACCAGACTGCACCAACACCTGGGCAAGCCCGCTCTGAAATATGACTGAAAAATAACCAAGCCCCAATGTCCAATGGGCTGCCCGCAATTTGAAATTCTATCTTTTTGCGATTTTAGTTCCGACCGGTATCGTGGTTTTGTTGCTTCTACTGATAACTGACAGCTGGCAGCTGATTATTTTTTCAGCAGTGGTATTGCTCGGTTGAGCAGGCCTTGTGCGGTGGGGAGTTTTAAGGTGCCTTTTCGTTGCATAGGCAGGCGGAGTTTGTTGATGGCTGGGGGTTTTACGAACAGGCCAAAGTCTGCGGTGTATGGGATTTCGCTCTTGCCGCGGACACCCTTGACTGCCCGGAAAAGTTCGAGGAAACGAACCTGCACCGGCAACGATAGCTGTTTGGTTTCCCCAGCGGTAATTACGCCCTGGATGTCAGCCTGGCCTGTCATGAACTCCTGGCCCTCTGTGCTGAGAGCATACTCCGCCCCAGCCAACGGCAGGGCCACAGCATAGGGATTGTTTACCTCCAGGTCGAATATCAGCGTCGCGGATTTTGGCGAGACGCGACCTATCTTGACACTGACGATTTTAGCGGTCGGTGCGCCGCAGCCCGAAAGCAAACTCAAAATAGAGGCGACTAACACGAAATGAACCATAGTTCTTGCGCGCATCGTTATCTCCTGTTCGGGAATGGACTCATCCGCAGTTCGCTGTTTTGCTTTTACTGATACCTGATAACTTTCAATCTTTGCGATCTCTGCGTTCTTTCGCGGTAAATTATTTTTTTGTTTTATCCCAGATCGACTGGCATGAGTACATAGAGGAAGTCGGCTCCGGCTTTGATGACTGCGGGCTTGCCGCCGCCGTTCATTTCCACCAGTAGCTCATCGGTGTCCATTATCCGCATCGCGTCTACGAGAAAAACCGGATTAAATCCTATCTCCATCGGCTCGCCTTCGAGTTTTATCGGGCATTGAACTTCCGCTTCGCCCGTCTCGGGAGCTCGGCTGGACAGCGTTACCGATTCAGGCCCAAAGTTGAGCCTAATGCCCCGCGACTCCTCGTTGGTCAGCAAGGCTGCCTGGCGAATACGGTGCTCGAACTGGGACGTTCGTATCGTCGCTTTGCGGTCGCTGTCTTTGGGGATAACATCGCTGTATTTTGGGAAATTGCCCTGCACCAGCGAGCTTATCAGCGTAGCCTGGGCAGAGCGAACGAGTATCTGGTTCTCTTCGATGCGGATATCGATCAAAGCGTCCGCTGCTGTGTCGAGCCTCTGGATCAGGCCCATCAGCTTGGCTGGGACAATCGCCGTGCGAGGCTGCTTGGTGGCACTGGCGAGGTTGCCCCTGGCCTGGGCCAGGCGATGGCCATCCGTTGCGACGAGCTTGAGACTCTTGTCCTGGGCCTCCCACAGCACGCCGGAGATAGCATAGTGGCTGTGGGACTTGGCTGTTGCGAAAAGCGTCTTACCTATCATGTCGCCCAGAACCGCGGCGGGGATTTTGAAGTCAGCCTCGCCAGGGAACTCCGTTACGGTTGGATACTCAGCTGGATCGAATCCGAAGATTTTGAAATGGCTGCCCGCGCCTTTGACATGGCAGGCTTCCTTGTCGGTCTCCAGGGTCAGGCTCTCATCGCCGCCGGACTCGCGGACAATGCCCGCAAATTGGCCTGCTGGTATAAGCACCTCACCAGGCTCTTCGACCTTTACCGCCGAGATTCCGAACCGACAGCCGACTTCCAAATCGGTAGCCATGAGCACGAGTGTGTCGTCTTTGGCAACGAGTTTGACGCATCGCAGTATGGGCTTGGGAGACCTGGCAGCGACGATGCTGCCCACCAACGCCAACGCCTCTTGCAACGCCGCTGTCTGTGCAATAACCTTCATGTGTCGCCTTCCTTCCATGAAAACAGGACAACCGCCTGATAAATTCAATACAATCCACCCCTTTATACGATTCCAAGCCCCGCCTTGCAAGAGTTTTCGGAACGATATGCAATTTCGGATTTTAGATTTTGGATTAAGCCTGTCCGTGAAACAATCTGAAATCCACAACTCGAACCCCCCCCCTTTGTCATTACCATTTCGCAGGAATAATACGTGTGTGGAGTATTGGGTATTTGGCATTGGTCATTCTCTGTTTTTGCTGTTACTGGTTACTGCAGACTGATTACTGATTACTTTCAAAAAAATCCTGATTATCTTGTCTATCCATGTAAAAAGTTGAATTGGCTTGGCGTTTCTGCGACAATTCTTGCTTGCGTTGTCGGAAACTTGACTACAAACCCCAATGGTGAGAAAATGGCTCAGCAATCGTGTCAGACAGAATTGCCCCAGCAGATCGACATCGACATTCGCGTTCGTTATCCGGAGGTCGACCAGATGGGCGCGTTGCATCATAGTCGATATTGGGTCTATTTTGAGATGGGCCGAACCGAGTTGCTGCGGAGCCAGGGCGTTTCATATCACGACCTTGAGGAGGCTGGGGTGTTGTTCGTCGTAGCCAAGTGTGCCGCGAAGTTTCTCGCCCCAGCGCGCTATGACGATGTACTGAGCCTCTCGACCCGCATTACCAAGACCGGCGCTGCCCGCATCGACCACGCCTACGAGCTGCGTCGCAAAGCGGATGGCCTGGTCCTGGCTACGGGCGAAAGCACCATCGCCTGCGTGAACCGCCAAGGGAGAATCATCGCAATACCAGAGAAGCTAAAATGAAGCAGGATTCAGGAACTGGCTATGGTGTGCGACATTTTTTTGTTTCTTACCCCGGGGTTAAACATACCAGCCCAGGGCGTTGCCCTGGGCTGGTATGTTTCGCCCTTTCAGGGCTGCT
>QNCB01000253.1 GCA_003644335.1 Planctomycetota bacterium
TCGGGAACCACCCACCCTCCTGGCTTATCGCATGGCAGAAATCTGGTTGGTTTTATGGTAAAACTATATGGCTGAGAAATTGTTCGCAGCAGGGAGTTTTTATTTTATGCGGTTCAGCGAATTGTTGGCCACCGCTGGGGTGGAAGCGCGCGTCGTCGGCGACGATGCCGAGGTGGACAGCGTCTGGGCGGACTCTCGGCGGTGCGGGCCTGGATCGTGTTTCGTCGCGGTGCGAGGTTGGCAGGCGGACGGCAATGCGTTTATCGCCGAGGCGGTCGCAGCTGGGGCCTCGGCGGTGGTTTGTCAGGACGATTCACATCTGCCGGGCGAGGCTGCGGGCAAGGTTCCCGTGGCGGTCGTAGCTGACGCTCACGAGACGCTGGGGCTGTTGTCTCAAGCTATCCACGGTTGGCCTGGCCGATCGCTGACCTGCGTGGGCATTACCGGCACGAACGGCAAGAGCACGGTCGCTCACATTACCCGCGAGATACTTACCGCCGCGGGCCATCGCACCGCTATGCTGGGGACGATATCGTATCAGACGGGCAGCCGAGCCAGGCCGGCACCGATGACATCTCCCCCGGCGGAAGACCTCGCAGCCATGATGGCGGAGATGGTATCAGCGGGCGTAACGCATCTCGTGATGGAAACATCAAGCCACGCTTTGCACCAGAAACGCACCGCCGGGGTGGACTTCCGCGTCGGCGTGTTCACGAACCTCACCGGCGACCACCTGGACTATCACGGCTCGATGGAGAACTACCTCGGGGCCAAGCGCAAGCTGTTCGCGGGCCTGGGGCCTGGGGCGCGGGCTGTGATAAATCGCCAAGACCCCTACGCCGAAGACATCGCCAAAGCGACCGCTGCGGAGATTTGCTGGTATGACCTGGATGAGGGCGACTGTGCCGCGGATTTGCGGGCCAGGATAATTTCCGCTGACGCTGGCGGGACGGTTTTCGACATGGTATCAGCCCGGCAGGCCGTGCGGGTCGAGACGCCGTTGATAGGCCGATACAATGTGCTGAACTGCCTGGCCTCGGCTGGGGCGTGCATGAGCCTGGGCGTGTCGCTCGAAACAATAGCCTATGCTCTCGGGCGGATGTCCCCCGTGCCAGGCCGACTGCAACGAGTAGATGGCGGCGGGGATTTCCAGGTTTTCGTGGACTACGCCCACACCGACGACGCTCTGGAAAACGTCCTGCGAGCACTCAAGCCGATCTGCCAAGGGAAACTCATCGTGATGTTTGGCTGCGGCGGCGACCGCGATAAAACCAAGAGGCCTCGCATGGCCCGGGTCGCCGCCAAGCTGGCTGACTCGCTGGTGATTACCTCGGACAACCCTCGCGGCGAAAACCCCCAGCAGATTATCGACGATATTTTGGCGGGGCTGGACGGCTCGGGGAGGTCGCGGACGGCGGTGTTGGTAGACCGTCGCCAGGCCATCGCTCGGGCTATCGAGTTGGCGGCCCCTGGCGACATTGTGCTGTTGGCGGGGAAGGGCCATGAGAACTATCAGATAATCGCGGGGGAGAGGTCGCACTTTGACGATGTGGAAGAGGCTGGCTTTTTCCTGGCAAATCGCGAACAATAGACGGATGATCAGATTGCGAAAAATTTCTGCCGAGGTGGCGATATGCGGGCGATGACGCTGAACGAGGTGCGCCAGGCCATCCGAGGCCGATGGCTTGACCGGGGCGAGCCTATTCCCATTCGAGGCATCAGCATAGACACCCGCACAGCTTCGCCGGGCGACCTTTTCGTCGCTATCGGTGGCGACAAGTTTGACGGGCACGACTTTCTCCAGGCCGCCGCCCAGGCTGGTTGCACAGCAGCGGTTGTGGACCAGGCCCGGGATATCGACCCGGAAATTCGCAAAAAATTCACAGCGGGGGTCGTCGGGGCCAGCGACACCCGCGCAGCCTTGGGCGACCTGGCGGGATACTATCGCTCGGTCATACCAGCTACGGTCGTGGCGGTTACAGGCTCCAACGGCAAGACCACCGTCAAGCGGATGATAGACCATGTTCTCCGAACCAGGTTTGTAGGCTCGTGCAGCCCCAAGAGTTTCAACAACGACATCGGCGTGCCGTTGACGCTGCTGGGAGCTGGCGGCGGCGACGACTATGTGGTATGCGAGGTCGGCTCTAACGCGCCCGGCGAGATAGCAGGCCTGGCCCGGATAATCAAGCCTGACATCGCCGTGGTTACCAACGTCGCCCAGGCCCATCTGGAGAAGTTAGGCTCGCTCGGGCAGATAGCGACGGAGAAGGCCAGCCTGCTGGGTTGGCTTGGCGAGCGAGGCCTGGCGGTGGTCTGGGCGGACAGCGACGAGCTGGACATGGCGTTGAAGTCTTACCCCCACCGAATGATCCGCTTCGGGGAATCTGACCCAGCCCAGCTCAGGCTGACCGGCTATGAGCCTGACGGGCCTGGCTTGCGGTTCGAGATAAACAATCATCACTGGGCGAAACTGGCTCTGCCCGGCAAGCACAATGCTATAAACGCCCTGGCTGCGGTGGCGGTCTGCATGAAGTTCGGCTTCTCCCAGGCCCAGGCAACCGACGCCCTGGCGGACTTCGCCGGCGTGGAGATGAGGCTGGAACAAATCGAGGTCGATGGGCTGAAGATTATCAACGACGCCTACAATGCAAACCCCACAAGCTGTCGGGCTGCGGTGGATGTGCTGGTGGATTGCCCCGCCCGGCGAAGGGTTTTCGTCGCGGGGGACATGCTCGAACTTGGACAGGCCAGTGAGGAACTGCACGCCGAGCTTGGCAAGCACCTGGCCAGGGAGCCTGTGGACGTAATAGTCGGCGTCGGGCCTGGCGGAAAGATCGTCGCGAAAAACGCGGGCGAATTCGGCAAGGGCAAGCAGACAGCGTTGTTCGACGACACAAACGCAGCGGCAGCTGAGATAGCGGACCTCCTGACCGCTGGCGATGTCGTGCTGCTGAAAGGCTCACGCGCGATGGGCCTGGAACGATTGACAGAGGCGATACGAAACGCCAAGGGCAATGGAAAGTAAACCGGGCTGTAACGAGGCAAAAATATGAGAATCGAAATCGATCGAGAAGAAGATGGCCGATGGATTGCCGATGTGCCGGAACTGCCTGGCGTGATGGTTTACGGGCCAAGTCGCGAAGAGGCTGTTGCAAAAGTTAAGGCCCTGGCGCTTCGTGTGATTGCAACTTGTCCTAACGAAAATTAAAGCCAGTTGTCGGGTGCCGTGGTTGCGGTGTTTGCAACCACGTTTGACAATCGCGTGGTTGCAAACACCGCAACCACGGCACCGGGCTGTGCAAAAAACTTGGACAAGATGTCCAGGCCACGGAACAATGGAAACGACCTATGATATATTGGCTATTTGAGACATATTTTTCGCATGGCGGTTTGGGCTTGCGCATCGGCGCAGCTGGGGCGTTTTGCTTTCTGTTCGTGCTGCTGCTGGGCCCCCGGACTATCCGCTTTCTCTACAAAAAACGCATCGGCGACAACCCGCAATTCAACCACCCCAAACTCAACGAAATGAGGCGACACA
>QNCB01000254.1 GCA_003644335.1 Planctomycetota bacterium
CGTTTCAAGCGTTGGTTGTACAATAAACATGTCACTCCAGTCACCTTTTATCCACCACTACTGCAAGTGGTCTTGGCTGATTGGAAACCGGGTCAGCGAGCGTATGTGGCCTTGGACACATCAGTATTGCCCAATGGCTACGTCCTCATCCGAACCGCGCTAGTCTACAGAGGGCGTGCCCTACCCGTGGCGTGGCGCGTCTTCAAGCACGATAGTGCTTCAGTGAGCTATGAGGATTACAAGGTAGTGCTCGAACAAACGCTGAAAGCCTTGCCCGAGGGACTGATCGTCGTCCTCTTGGCCGACCGTGGCTTTTTGCATCGTCAATTGATGCAGTTTGCACGCCAAGTTGGATGGCACTACCGCCTTCGGGCCAAAGCCAGCACTCTAGTCTACTTGGAGAAGTACCAAGGAGTCCGGATGAGCCAGTTGCGTCCACCCAAAGGCCACGCCCACTTCTATCACAGCGCTCGTGTTCTGGGCGAAAAAGTTCATTTAGCACTAGCGACTCCTGTCCCCGAAGAAGAAGACCAGGAGATTGATTCCTGGTACGTAGTCAGCGACGAGACCACCGACGTAAGCACTTTGGATGAGTATGGCCTGCGCTTCGACATTGAGGAGAACTTTTTGGATGACAAATCCAAACGGGTGGGTGGTTAGCCCTTACCCATTGGGGACTTGCACCCCTTAAGAAACGCCAAGCTTCGCTTGGCGCACCAATGTTGCGATTCAGCCGCTTGGCGGGTTCGGCGTGAGTACACCCGCCAAGCGAAAAATCGAAATGCGGGTGAGAAAACTCGAAAGCGCGCCGATTAGCCAAGTCGGCTGCAACCGGTGGTTGGCGGCCTTTTTCACTGACAGAAACCACTACACAAGACAATCAAGCCAGACTGTACCTTGTGCCTTCACATTTGAAAACTCCAAGTTGCTCAGTCAGCCATTTTACCCACGCAACAATGGTATGTCGCCGGCGACCCACCGTAGACTTGGTGTAGCGTTGCTGGTCGTCCTTGGTTCTAGCCATTGTTACAGCTCTTTCGACGTCTTCGTAAGTGAAGAATCCTTTGCGGCGCGCGCAGTCAATCAACTCACGGAACACCCACGAATTCACGATCAGCTTGGCAGCAAACACCTGTTGCGCATCGGGAGAGGTGGTTACGAAATCTCTCCCACGCTCTGTCATCTCAAACACCCCTAGATTTCTGGTAATTAGGCCAAGATACTCTGCTGCTTCTCCGTAGTAGTTACTCTGACGCGGATCAAAGACAAAATAATCGGCTATTTCACTGGTCGTGTTCTGCCCCTTATTGATCAAAGTCAGTAGTTCCAGAACTTTTCAGATCATCCGCCTGTGGTACGATTTGGGACTCGGTTTCAAATCGCACATCGAGCAATTCGTCAACTTTGTAAAACTGAGGGGCCACGAGAGAGTAAACACAGCATTTTACTTGTTGAATAGAATCAAAAACCTCGGATGTACCAAAGATAAATTCGTAAAAGGTGTAGGTAGCCGCACTCAGATCGTACTCGAAAAAAAGTGTCCGGATTCGCTTTTGTGGAGCTATTATGGAAAAATGGCGAAACGGATAGTAGAGTTGCCTGATGTTAAAGTGAGAAGGCGTACCGATTTTGGCTTCGATCAAGATGACATCGTGTTCACCCTCATATCCAGCGTCGGCCTCGATTTGAACACCATTGACCTGTACTGGCAGATCGCTCGCTGCAATTCTAAAGTCAAACGCTTTGGTTCTCTCTCTGCCTCGAATAGTGAGGTACAGTTGTCCGCTTCCGGTAAACTCGGTAAGCAGGCCCGAGTTGAAAGCATTATCCAGGTATTCAGATTCACCTGTACCGCGTCCCACTGTCAAGAGTGGAAACGGTATTTGCGATTTGAGTGTACTCTTGATTCGACACTTGATAAGGGGGGCAAAGATACTGCCTTTGAACAGTAAATATTCTCCATTGGTCACCGCTACTACGGCATAGCCATTTTGGCGTAAAATGCGCGGTAGTTGTTTAGGAGTGTTGAATTTGGTCATCAAGCGTGGCTCGCGTCCTGCCACATCTTTCAGTTCTCGTGCAGTTACTTTGTATGTCGAGCCATCCAATTGTAGCTTTTTCTGCGAGATGTAACGTTCCCAGGCTTGATCGTTGGCTGTTGGCATTTCACTCACTCCTGTAATTGATGATCAACAATTCTGTGATCTTGCCCCGGCCATCTGCCTTGCTGTTGATAGCGCGATTGGCTTGTACTTTGATGATCTGAAAATGTGCGTAAAGTTCCCTGATCAAAGGAGTATCCGAATTACTGAGCATTACATAACAGCCACGATGGTCTAAATCGCGGTAGACTCGGGCTAGACGTTCCTGCTCACCAGTGTCAAATTTCCCAGCCGTATAAGATGTGAAACTCGATGTTTCGCTAAGAGGGTGATAAGGCGGATCGAAGTAAACAAAATCACGCTCTCGAGCCTCGGATACAGCATATTCAAAGTCGGCAGAAAATATCCGCGCGTCTTGCAAGGCCAGACTTGCGGCACGTAACCCTTCAGTGTCACAAATGAGTGGCCTCTTGTATCTACCGAAGGGTACGTTGAATTGTCCTTTGCTGTTGACTCGATACAAGCCATTGTAACAAGTCTTGTTCAGGAAAATGAAGCGAGAGGCACGTTCTATAGATGTGAGCAACGTAGGGTTTTGCGCCCGCACTTCATAATAGTACTCTTCCTCATTACGGTGTTTCTTGAGAGATTCAATCAGATCTTCGACTCGAGCTCGTACAACCATATACAATTCTACAAGCTCCTCATTACTATCAGAGAGGAATGAGCAAGGGTGCTGTAAACGGAAAAACACCGCTCCGCCGCCAAGAAAGGGTTCAAAGTATCTCCTGGTCTGTTGCAGCGATGGAAAGTGAGGGGCAAAAGAAGAAATCAACTTTCTTTTGCCCCCAGCCCATTTCACGAAAGGTTTAGCCTCAACTCGTTGGTAAGATAATTCTGTATCGTAGCCCAACTGAGGTTCTTTAATCTGTGACACTACCCTGAAAACCTCCTACTTGCTCATTATGCTGATGAATTCTATCCACTCCTCCTCTGCATCATATTTTACCACATTACACTCAACAAGGCCAAGTTGCGAAACAAGGCACGCGGCCAACGGCCGCGGTTCACCCGCACGCGAAGCGGAGGGAGCGAAGCGGAGCGTGTCGGCTGAAACCGCTGGGTGCGACCCGTTCGCTCGAAACCGTCGCTCGTCTGAACGATGGGGGATGAGCGGCAAGGGTCAGGTGACTGAAGGTTGCCACGGCCTTGCGGTCACCAGAACTTTGACAACTGTGTATTCATTCAGGTGCGATGATGCCGCTATATCTTGCACCAAATCGGTGAAAACATCAACTCCTGACCCCCAGGTGGAGGGGTGAGAGCGCTGCCCTACTGCGGGAGACTGGCTATCAAACGTGGGGAGCAAGGGTAGAAAGGCGTCAGCTCCGAACCA
>QNCB01000255.1 GCA_003644335.1 Planctomycetota bacterium
ACTACAAATACGCCAAGCAAAACCTCTTGCAAGTCAACAGAGACTTGTTGAATAGGCAAGTAGGCAATATAGGGAAAAAGAGCAAATGACGAATTCCGAAGCCCGAATGGCGAATAACAAATGACGAAAAAAACAAGAGTCCACGGATTACACGGATTTTTAGAAGAGACTACATGGTTTTTTTATCAAAAAAATCTGTGAAACCGAAGGTTCACTAGATCCCCCTTTAATCCGTGTAATCCGTGGACTCTCAATGATAGGTAATTAGGGAACAGGAGCTATCTTTGGCGGTAGACGATTCTGCCTTTTGTCAGGTCGTATGGACTCATTTCGACCAGGACTCGGTCGCCTGGGGTGATGCGGATGTAGTGTCGTCGCATCTTGCCGGAGATTAGCCCGATGATCTCGTGCTTGGTTTCGCCCATTTCAATTTCGAGTCGAAACATGGCATTGGGCAGTGCCGCCTTTACTATTGCTTCGACCTCTATGTTGTCACCTTTGGCCATGTGTCTCTCTATCCGCTGTTCATGTCATAATTACTCTGGCTGGGGCAGAACGCAACCCAGCTCGCATCGTGAGACTATACCACATAAATCGGCTATGTCCAGCCTCTCGCTAAAGTTTCCTCAATTATCTCGCGGTTGACACCGGACAAGAAATCGCCAAAATCATCGCTAGCCCATAACCGTTCACACTTTTTCAATAAATTTTATAGCCATCCCGGAATCAGTAAGTGAGATGGACAGCTCCGTAGGAGCGATATCTTTGTAGTAACGCGATTACGTTTTAGTTATCTGTGTACATCCGTGTTTATCCGTGGTTCTTGTTTTTGCGGTGAATAGTTACGCTGGCCTGACGATTGGAGAATGACGATGAGCAAAATTATTGACGCCGAGTTGGTTCGACACATTGGCAAACTGAGCCGCATATCGCTCAGCGACGCCGAGGTCGCTGCCCTGGGCGAGCAGATCGGAGCCATGGTGGAATACTTCGACAAGCTCCAGCAGCTGGACACCAACGCCGTCGAGCCGATGGCCCACGCGGTCGAGCTGACGAACGTCCTGGCTCCCGACGAGCCAGGCCAATCGCTCAGCCCCGCCGAGGCCCTGGCCAACTCGCCGCAACACGACGAAAACTTCTTCAAAGTTCCAAAAGTACTGGGAGCCGATTCATGAGCGACGCAGCTATCACAAAACTTTCCGCGGTGGAGTTGGCAGCTGATATAGCGGCGGGACAGGTCAGCAGCGTCGAAGCTACGCGGGCATATCTCGACGCTATCTCCGCGCGCGACGGCGAGATACAGGCATTCAACGAAGTCTTTGCCGAGGGGGCTTTGGAACAGGCTGCCGCTGTCGATGAACGCATCGCAGCGGGGGACAACCCCGGGCCATTGGCTGGGGTGCCGATAGCTCTGAAGGACAACATCTGCACGACGACAGGCCATACGACTTGCGCGTCTCGATATCTGAAGGATTTTCGCGCGCCGTACCAGGCCACGGTCGTCGAGAAACTTATCTCCGCCGGGGCTGTCATACTCGGCAAGTGCAACATGGACGAGTTCGCCATGGGCTCCTCGACAGAAAACAGTGCCGCGCGGACGACCTGCAATCCGTGGGACCTCTCCCGCGTACCGGGCGGCAGCTCGGGAGGCTCAGCTGCGGCTGTGGCGGGGCGACTGTGCGCCGCTGCACTTGGCAGCGACACTGGCGGGTCGATTCGTCAGCCTGCCTCGCTGTGTGGCGTGGTCGGGTTCAAGCCCACCTACGGCAGGGTCAGCAGATACGGACTCGTCGCCTTCGGTTCCAGTCTCGACCAGATAGGCCCGCTGGCCACAACGGTCGACGACGCAGCTTTGCTCACGGGCGTAATATCAGGCCACGACCCCCACGACGCGACCAGCCTGCCCGAGGCTGTGCCGGACTACCCGGCCAAAACAGACAAGCCAATCGACAAGCTTCGCATAGGCTTGCCGAAGGAATTTTTCGACAACGCCGACCTGACCGCAGCCATCGACCCAGCCGTTCGGCTGGCGATGGACTCCGCCATCGAGACCTATAAATCCCTCGGCGCCGAGTTCGTGGAAGTTTCCATCCCGCACAGCCGAATCGATGTCGACGCTGACGGCGGGCTAAGCTCCTTCGCCGTGGCTTGCTACTACATAGTATGCACCGCCGAGTGCAGCAGCAACCTGGCCCGGTTCGACGGCGTGCACTATGGCCACCGCAGCAGCGCCCCAGTTGAGAACATCGTCGAGCTGTACTCGCGAAGCAGGGCAGAGAGCCTGGGCGACGAGGTCAAGCGACGAATCATGCTGGGCAACTATTCGCTGTCCAGTGGCTACTACGACGCATACTACAACAAGGCTTTGAAAGTCCGCCGACTGATAGCGGACGACTTCGCCCGGGCCTTCGCCAAGTGCGATGTGCTGCTGGGCCCCACCGCCCCGACGCCGGCGTTTAAGATAGGGGCCAAGGCTGACAACCCGCTGGCGATGTATGCTGAGGATATTTTCACCATCAGTGTGAATCTCGCTGGGCTGCCGGGGATATCCATCCCCGCTGGGCTGAGCGAAGACACTCCAGCCCTGCCCGTGGGAGTACAGCTAATCGGCCCGGTGTTAAGCGAAGCGACCCTGCTGCGAACAGCAAGAATGTTCGAGCAGGCAACCGACCCAGCGGGAGAAAAATTCATCCCGCCAATGGTGAAAGGGAAATGACGAATGACGAAAAAAATCCAATGCCCAAATACCCAATGACCATTGAATGCCCAATGACTAATATCCAACAGCCGAGCCAAGCCTAATCCGAAATCCGAAATTGAAAATCCGAAATCGAACCGACGGGTGGCATGGCTACACCGCGGCTGTTTGCGGGGTAGCCATGGTTGAACGGAAAATGACGAATTAAGAATCAATGACGAAAAAGAAATTTTTTTACCGCAAAAGAACGCATAGAAAAAATAATCACAGCCATCCCATAACACGATGGCTTGACAGCTCCGTAGGAGCGATATCTTTGTAGTAACGCGATTGTATGATGTTTAGCTCCGTAGGAGCTAAAGCAAAAAAAAACGTGAACAGTTATGATTATTATCGAGGAAATAAATGGCTGAGGAATACGACAACGAACAAACCGCTGAGGCACCCGACGACGAGCCTGCTGACGATATGCCCGTCGACGATATCGACGACGACGCGTCTGCTGGCGAGACACCTGCGGATTATTTGGCGGAGATAGACGCGACGGTCGAGGCGATTCTTTTTGCCAGCGACTCGCCCCTGTCGACGTCCAGGATATCTGCCACCGCTGAGCTGCCGGGCGGGTCTGTCAAACAGGCTATCGCCAGGCTGAACCGCCGGTACGAGCAGAACGGGGCCGCTTTTCGTATCGAGGAAATCGCCGGCGGGTTTTGCATGATGACGCTGCCGGAATATAACGACGTGCTCCGCCGGCTACTCAACGCGAGGAAGGACTCGCGACTTAGCCAGGCTTC
>QNCB01000256.1 GCA_003644335.1 Planctomycetota bacterium
CCATGCACCCAGGCTGGCTCCTATCGCGGTCGAGGAGCAGTTCGAGGAAGACCTGGCTGGTTACCCAGGCCAGGCCGACGGCTCTGTTGACCCGCAGGACTTGCCCCAGGGTGACGTCGCGCCCGAAGCTGACGAAACTTCGCCCTGGAACCTCGAAAAAATCCGCGAGGACAAGCAGGAACAAACCGCTGCCCAAGCTGTGGCTAAGCGAGAGATAGACGAGTTGGACGTCGCCCCGCCGGAGCCTGATGAGCCTATCGTGATGAACCAGGCCAAGGTTGTCGCTGGGCTGACGCTTCAGGTGAACAACAGGTACATCAATGCCGATGAGATTCTCGCGGCTTTGCATCAAAGTTTACTGAAGATTCCCAAGCGGATTTCGCGGGAAGATTTCAGCAGGCAGGCGGGCAGGCTTATCAATCGGCAGATAACCTACCAGATTCAGCAGGTGCTCGTCAGTGAAGAAGCCAATCGGTATCTCGAAGAAGGTGCCAAAGAGCAGATTAAAATGGAGATGGCTGAGACTTTGCGGGACATGATAGCCCGCTCTGGCGGCAGCGAGGAAAAGCTCAAACAGAAATGCCGCCAAGAGGGTACGACGCTGCTGGACATTCTCAAAGCCCAGCGGATGAACCTGACGGTCAGCGTTTATTTGCGGTCGAAGTTTTACCCCGTCGTCGTCGTCAACCGCCGAATGCTGTGGAACTATTACCGGAAGAATCGCTCGGAATTCGTCTCGCCAAAGAAGGTGCAGATGCAGATTATCGCCGCTCCCTGGCGGGCGTTTGTCCCGGTTGGGGACAAGCAAGCTACCCCCGAGGAGCAGGACGAAGCTCGTTCGGAAGCTCGCGAACTTATCCAGGATGCATGGCGGGAGTTGCAGAGCGGCAAGGACTTCGGCGACGTCGCCCGCAGGCTGTCTCGGGGCGTCCGTGCCAAGCATGGCGGCCTTTGGCCTATGATGTCAGCGGGCAATTTTCGAAACGCCCAGGTCGAGTCCGTCGCCTTCGCCCTGGCCCAGGGCAGGTACAGCAAGGTCATCGAGGCCCCCTCGGGGTTCTATATCGTCAAAGCCAAGGACATCGTTCAGGGCAAGGAAGTTCCCTTCGAGCAGGCTCAGGAAGAGATCGAGCAGAAGCTCCGCATGGAGCAGTTCATCGACCTGCGAGCCAACTACATGAAAGACCTCTATGACCGGGCAACCATCGGCGACATCCAAAGCTTCCTGATCCTGACAGTAGACCGAGCAGTACAAAAATACTACCGATAACGACGGGCGGGGGGAATCAGTAAAAACAAAAGACACTACGAAAAACGCGAAAAAACGCGAAAGTTTTTTGAGTTTACTTATGTGGAATCAATCGATGCAAAATAAGGACCTATGTTGATTGGCTAGAATTATGCAACAGGCTCTGAATACGAACTTAAAGACAAAGACACCAAGGGCCTTAAACAGCTTGACGAATGGTTTGTAGTTCAACAAATCGAACTGCCGAAAAAATGTACAAAGTAATCGAACATCGAGCCAGGAAATATCTTGACCCAATTACGGGCAAAACACACATCGCCCCTATGCCGGACGAGATCCGCAAAGGTGGTCTGCTTGGCGCTGATGTAACCGCTTCGATAGCGTTTATGAAAGGCCGCTGCCATATGTCTTGTACAACTATAAGAGAGTTTTTCCGTGAACTGATGAAGTTGGATATTTCGCGGAGTATGCTGTGCAAGGCTACACAGAAAGTATCCAAGTCTCTTGGGCCTTGCTATGACCAATTGGCCCAGCGTCTGCCGAAAGAGTCGCAGGTTAATGTTGATGAGACGGGCCATCACGACGACGGCAAGCTGCACTGGACATGGTGTTTTGACACATCGCTTTACAGTGTGTTTAAGATCGACAAATCGCGTGGCAGTAAAGTACTCGAGGAAATGCTCAAGAAAAACTTTACCGGTGTTATCGGTGCTGATTACCGGGGGGGCTTATCGCAAATACGCCCGCTTGTTTGACATTCGCATGCGGTACTGCCTGGCCCATTTGATTAGAGACATTCGTTTTCTGGCCGAGCAAAAAATTTGAAAACTTTCCTGCTGGGGCAGTGAACTGCTTAAAATGGCTTAAAAAGCTGCTTGACACATTGCACCGCCGAGATGTGCTTACTGATAGAGGTTTTGCCTGCTCGATGGAAAGAATCAAAGCCGGTTTTCTGAAACGAATGCGACGGCCACCGGATCATAAACTTGCCAAAACGTTGGCCAGGCGGTTCAAGGGCAATGGAGCTGATAATTATTTCAGATTTTTGAGCGAGCCGAAACTTGAGCCGACGAACAATGAGACTGGACGACAGATTCGTCCGGTTGTGATAGACCGGCGGATAACGCAGGGCACTCGTGGAGATGCCGGTATGCGCTGGTGCGAGCGCATCTGGACTACAATAGCCACATGTAAAAAACAGCAACGAAATGTCTTTGATTTTATCCATGAATCTGTTATTGCCCACTGGAGTAATGGAAACCACCCAGCACTAATCGCTTAAATACTGTGAACGGTTACTAAAATACTTATCGTATGCTTCTTTGTGCTTTTGCCGATAACTGACTACTGATAATTTTTATCTTTGTGTTCTTTCGTGGTGAATTTTTTGTTTTTTTTAGCGAGGATATGAACAGTTATAGAATTGGAAACGGTGAAATGGTGGTAGAAGGTAAAATCGTGCAGGTCATTGGCTCGACATTTGATGTCGATTTCGCTGAGGACAAAATACCGTCTATTTATAACGCCCTGCGTGTCGTCAGCGATGGCGAGCCGGCGGGCCTGGCGGGCGGCAGGCCAGTGGGCGGGTCTGACAGCTTGCAAAAAACTCTCATCGGCGAGGTTCAGCAGCACCTTGGCGGCGGGCGGGTTCGCTGCGTGGCCTTGGGCAGTACCGAGGGCCTGCGCCGCGGCACAGCTGTCGAAGATACCGGCGGGCCTGTTACCATGCCAGTTGGCCCGGGCGTATTGGGGCGAGTGTTCAACCTGCTTGGCGAGCCTGTGGACAACCGCGGGCCTGTCGAAGCTCAGGAGTATCGATCCATCCACGCCGAGCCTCCCGAGTTCGACACGTTAAGCCCAAAGAGCGAGATTTTCGAGACGGGCATAAAAGTTATCGACCTGCTGGCTCCGTTCGTCCGTGGCGGCAAGACCGGCCTGTTCGGCGGAGCTGGCCTGGGCAAGACGGTTATCATCCAGGAGCTTATCGCGCGGGTGGCGACGAAGCATGGGGGCAACAGCGTCTTTGCCGGCGTGGGCGAGAGGACGCGCGAGGGCAACGACATTTGGCTGGAGATGCAGGAAGCCCAGATAGGCACGACGGGCCAAAAGCTGCTGGAGAAAACGGCGATGGTCTTTGGCCAAATGAACGAACCTCCCGGAGCCAGGCTGCGGGTGGCGCTGTCCGCTCTGACCCTGGCGGAATATTTCCGCGACACCAGCGGCGCCGACACG
>QNCB01000257.1 GCA_003644335.1 Planctomycetota bacterium
TCCTCAGCCTGGAATTCGTACAGCTCGATTTGCCGCTTGCGAGTTTCCTGCGATTCGTTCAGTTCGCCAAGCCGCTGACGGGTGCGTCGCAGTTGCTGATATCCAGCTGCGAATTTTTCTCTCAGCCTGGCTGTCCCTGCGAACTCGTCGAGTATTCGCAGTTGGTTTGCTGGGCGGAGCAGATATTGTTGGTCGTGCTGGCCATGGATGTCGACGAGGTGTTGGCCTAGTTCTCGCAGCATTGTCGCGCTGGCTGGTGCGCCGTCTATCGACACGCTGCTGCGACCCGTAGCCAGGAGTCTGCGCGTTATCAGCATTGGCTCGCCGGGGGTCGCTTGGCGGTCGAGAATTTTTGCGACCTCCCGGGCTGTCTGCTCGTCGCGCACTTCGAACAGGCCTGACACGCGAGCTTCGTCGCAGCCTGGGCGTATCATCGTCGCCCCGCCGCCGCTCGCCCTGCCGCCCAGCAACAGTTCCAACGCTCCGATAAGCAAGCTCTTGCCCGAGCCTGTTTGGCCCGTGAAAACGTTCAGCCCAGACTGCAATTCCACCGAGGCGTCCTCGATAACAGCCAGGTTCGATATGTGCAATTCACGAAGCATTTTGGTTTTTCCGTAGAGAATATCGCCAAGGCATGATACCCGCCAAAGGCCTAGCCTGCAACATTCGCGGATTTTTCGTGCAGGTTTTCGGCTTGGCGGGTAGAGTGGTTTGCATGTTAGACAGTTTTGCGAAAAAGGTCAGGCTACTGCGGACATGGACAGCGGGACATCCGCTCTGGTGCGCGTGGCAGGTAACATATCGGTGCAACTTCCGCTGCCGATTTTGTGGCTACTGGCATGACCCGATGGGCAAAGAACCCGAGCCGCCACCCAGCCAATATCGACTCGGCGCACGCAAGCTCGCGTCATTCGGATCGATGTTCGTAAGCCTGGCCGGCGGGGAGCCTCTGCTGCGAGACGACCTGTCGGATATCGTCGAGGAAATCGCACAGTTCCACCTGCCATTCGTAACGACCAATGGCTACCTCGCCACACCTGGCGTGGCTGATGCTCTTATGTCGGCTGGGCTGTGGGGGGTGTCGGTCAGCATCGACTATGCGGACCCCGCCAGGCACGACGAAGCTCGCGGGCAGGATGGCGCCTGGGCCCAGGCCTGGCGGGCGGTCGAGATGTTCTCCGCTGCGAGGAAGCACGACTATCAGCGGGTCAATGTCATGGCGGTGCTGCTGGACGACAACCTCGACCAGCTCGAAGAACTTATGCAAACCGCAGCTAAGCACAAAGCCTATTTTATGGTTCAGCCATATGGCCGCCTCAAAATAAACTCCCGAAAATTCGAGTATAAAAACGGCCCGGTCGCTCCCAGGCTGCTGGAGATGTGGCGGCGGAATCGCAACTTTTTGTCCAACCCGATTTACCTCTCGAAGTTCGACGAATTTCTCACCGGCGGCGTGCCGGGCTGTCGGGCGGGCAGGGCGTTTTACAATATAGACTCTGCTGGCGATGTCGCAATCTGTGTGGAAAATAAAAGCAGACCCGTGGCGAACCTGTACACGCACAGTCAATACCAGCTGCGCGATCGGCTGCGGGCTGCGGGGGGAGGGAACAAATGCACCGCGTGCTGGTACAATTGTCGCGGCGAGGTCGAGTCGCTATACAAACCCCGAAGCCTCGTTATGAGCCTGCCAATGTTCCTGTTCAACCGAGGCCAAGCCGATGGCCAAGCCATGGGACGGTGGGGGAAATAGGCAAATAGGGAATAGGCGAATAGGCAATAGGGAAAACAGCAAATGACTAAGGCCCCCCAGCACTTATTTGCAGGAGTATAGGATATCGTGAGTCTCTTTGTTCAACAATTATTTTCGGCTCTTCGCACCTTTTGGAGCGTGGGGACTTTTAGTTTCGTTTTTTCTCTCGGGCGCAATAGTATACGTTTTAGCCTTTGCTGATAGTCTCAAGCCGTCACCATTGTTTCTTGAACCGATCAGAAAATAGTCGATTAATGCCTGAGATATTTATGTCAAAGTGCCGAAGCTGCCGTAAAAGCCTTAAGTGTTTTTTAAAATAAGCACTTATCCAATATTGTTGTTGTAAAAGTACCTTCAAGAAGAGCGAAGAACCGGAAAATCATAGCTGGGTTATTTACCTAGCAGGCCTTTCAGCAGGCCATTGGATTTTTCGTCCGTCTTTTTCTCGTCAGCCTTTTCCGCAGGGGCGGGCTTTTCGGGGGTACTCTCTTCGGTTTTTTTATCCGTGTCCTTTTTGAACAGGTCGCCCAGCCCGCCGCCCGACTTGGCGGTGGCCTTTTTCAGTGCCTCGATATCCGGCAAGGCTTTGAGAGACATCGGCTCGGGACAGAGCGAGGGATGACTTGACAGGTTCTTGCCCTCGATGGTGAACGTCGGGAAACCCGGCGCCAGCTCCAGCTGGCTGACGCTGACCTTGCGAATAATCCACGTGGGATTCCTGGTGAGGAACTCCCTGGCCGAGAGCTTCAAGTAGCCCAGGCTGCGGATGTCCCGAGCCAGCTTGGCCAGCCTTTCCTCGTCGCTCCTAGCCTGGTTCGGGTCGTCTTCGTTGAGATACTCGGTGAGCTTCCTCAGCCTCTCGTTAAACTTTTTTATCTGGTCGTAATACTCAGCCGACTTGCCGGCAAGTTTGCTCAGGTTGACCAGCGGGGCTGGAGCCTTGGGTTGCTCCTCAGCGGGCAGGTAAACCTCGCCGGGAGACTCTCGCAACGTGTCAGTCCGCATTTTGTCGCACTCTATGAGGTCCACCACAAACCGCTTAGCCAACATGTCCGCGACGTTCACCTTCAAAACGATACGCTCCGCCTGGACGCGATTATTCTCAGGCCTTTGCGGGTCGGTAACCTGCAAGTCGGTAAGAATCAGCAAGCCGTCGCCCAGCGAAAGCTCCGCCTTGCCCAGGTTCACCTCCGCGCCGTTGGCCGAGCCAAGCCCAGATTCGATGCCCGCCCGCACAGCTGAGTCCATATAGAGCATCTGCAAAACAAACATCACTGCGACGACAACGACTACGGCGACAAGGCGACCGATACGAATGAGAGGCTGTTTGATTTTGTCGGGAGCTATTTTCTTGCCGAACGCCACGCGCAAAAAGCCACGGACGACGACGTTTTGCGATATTTTGTCAAGCCGGGCGCTCTTGCCCCTGGCCCCAGCCAGGGACTCGCGGAGCTTGTCCATACCCCTGCCGACGAGCCAACCAGCCAGGCCTCCGACGACGATGATTATCGGCAGCGCGCCGATGAGGCAGTAGACCTGCAGGTCCAGCAAGGCCAGGCCCGGCGTGTCGGCGCAGTACTGCACCAGCCCCGCCAGCCCGGCGTCGTGGATAAGAAAACGTCCGAATTCATACGTCAGCGGTGCGGCGGCAAGGCACAACAGCTTGCCCAGGGCGATGAAGATCGCGCCCATCGCGCCGTTGCTGTTTAGCAGGAAGAACGCCGCGA
>QNCB01000258.1 GCA_003644335.1 Planctomycetota bacterium
GCCGACCATCATCGACGGATTAAAAGCCGAGTTGCCAATGCCGTCCTGTCGATACCTTTTATAGAAGGGCTGGAGGTCAATCCGCTTGACCGCGTCAAGGACGAACCACGCCAGATGGTCGCCTGGTAGCCAATCGGCCAAAGACGGCGGCAAAAGTTTTTTATAAAAACGCCTGATTCCAATCGCAAGGCGGAAAATTATCAGCCATGAGAATCCTTTCGCATTGCTCAAAAAAACGTGAACGGTTACAAAATTACCAATCGAATGTGCCTTGCCAGGCTGCCTTGGCAGTTTTTATGTCGATGTCGATTTTATCTCCGATGATTATTCGCGCGGTGTCGGTTACCTTGCCGATTTTAGCACAAGGAACTTTGGCTATGGTTGCAGCGAAGGCGTCGAGGTTTTCCGGCGTTACCTCCACGAGGAAACGCCCTGCGGACTCGCCGAAGGTTTTGGCGAGCAGCCAGGCCTGCTCATCTATTCCGTCTTGTTTGGATATCGGAATGTCGGCGAGGGAAATTTCCACGCCAAGATTGCCTGCGAAGGCTAGCTCTGCTGCAGCGATGGCCAGGCCTCCCTCGGAGAGGTCGTGGCAGGAGCGGACAAGGCCCGCTTCAATGGCTTGTTGCAAGGCTTGCATCGTTTGCAGGTTCGCTTTGCAATCCACCGGCGGGACATCGTTGCCGCTGGGCAGGGCCAGAACTTTTACAAGATGACTGCCGCCCATTTCGCTGCGGGTTTGGCCCAGGACAAACAGGCTGTTGCCCGAAGCCTTGGCGTCGGAGGTAACGCACTTGTTCGCGTCGGCGACGATCCCGAACGCTGATACCAGCAGCGTCGGCGGGATTGCGATGGTCTGCCCGTCGTCGGTTTGGAATTCGTTGTTCAGGCTGTCCTTGCCGCTGACGAACGGCGTGCCGTATATCCCCGCGGCGTCTCGACAGGCCTTGGCTGCCTGGACCAACGCGCCCATGCGGTCGGGCTTGTTGCAGTTGCCCCAGCAGAAGTTGTCCAAAATCGCGGTGCGGCTAAGGTTGCCGCCCACAGCTATGATATTCCGCAGAGCTTCGTCGATAGCGTGCAGTGCGGACTGATACGGGTCGAGGTCGCCCAGCAGCGGGTTCATGCCGCAGGATATCGCAACCGCTCGGTCGCTGTCGAGGATTGGCCTGACCACTGCTGCGTCGCCCGGGCCGTCTTCTGTGGCGCCCACGAGTGGCTTGATGACGCTGCCGCCCTGGACTTCGTGGTCGTACTGTCGGATTATCCATTCTTTGCTGGCGACGTTCGGCGAGGCCAGGATTTTCAGCAGCGCGTCGTTGTGGTCGATAGGCCCGGGCAGTTGCGTAGCGACGGGCGAGAAATCCCACAGAGCTTCTTTGGTCGGTCGCGGCACATCGTGCAAAAAGTCCATGTCCAGCTCGCCGACCCGCACGGCGTCGTAGAACAGGTTCAGCTTGCCGCCGTCGGTGCCGTAATGACCTATCACCGTCGCCTCGACGCCCTCGGCTTCGAAGACGCCCAGAATCGCTTCGACATTTTCCTGCGGCACGGACAGCACCATTCGTTCCTGAGCTTCGGAGATCCAGGCTTCGGCGTAGGTCAGGCCCGCGTATTTCAGCGGGATCCGGTCGATGTGAACCTCGGCGCCGATCTTCTCGCCCATCTCGCCGACGGCACTGCTCAGTCCGCCGGCACCGCAGTCGGTAATGGCGGAGAACAGCCCAGCCTGGCGGGCTTGGAGAATCGTGTCGAGCGTCTTTTTTTCGGTAATCGCATTGCCGATTTGCACAGCATGGCTGAACTGCGTCTCGTGTTGGTGTGTCAGCTCGCCCGAGCTGAAGGTCGCGCCGTGGATGCCATCTCGGCCTGTTCGTCCGCCGACGCAGAGAATCGCGTCGCCCGGGTTTGGCCAACATTTTTTGCATTTATCTTTGGGCATGACCGCTACCGTGCCGCAGAAAACCAGCGGATTGCCCACGTATCGCGGGTCGAAGTAGACCGCGCCGTTGACCGTTGGTATGCCCATGCGGTTGCCGTAGTCTCGCACGCCGGAGACAACTCCGCGCATAACTCGGCGGGGGTGCAGGGCGCCTTTTGGCACGCTGGCCAGGGGCATGTCGGTCTGGCCGAAGCAGAAGACGTCGGTGTTGGCGACGGGTCGGGCGCCCAGGCCCGTGCCCATTGGGTCGCGGACGACCCCGCCGATGCCGGTCATGGCTCCGCCGTAGGGTTCGATAGCTGAGGGGTGGTTGTGCGTCTCGACCTTGAAGCAGACCGCCCAGTCGTCGTCGAACTCGATGACGCCGGCGTTGTCCTCGAAAACGTTCAGGCACCAGGGCTTGGCCAGGGCCATCGTCGAGTTGAAGATGGTAGTCTTCAGCAGATTCTCGAACTGCTCGACGGTCTCGCCCGCGGCGTTTTTCACCACCACATCAGACCGGAAAGTCTTGTGGCCACAGTGTTCGCTCCAGGTCTGAGCTATCATTTCCAGCTCAACGTCGCGAGGCTCTCTGTCCAACTTCTGGAAGTAAGCCTGGATAGCCCGCATCTCGACGATGCTCAAAAACATCTCGCCTTCTTCAGCAAGTTTCATCAGCCCAGCTTCGTCCAGATTGCGGATGGGAACTTCCACGACCTTCAGCTCGTAGCTTGCGGGGTCTGTCTCGGCGGGGGTGTGAGCTTCGTAGAAAACATCCTCGATAACCGCGTTGGCAAGGAGCCTGCGGGCGATGGTCTCTCGCTGCTCGTCGCTCACCTGGCCTGTCAGTTCGTACCGCCTGGCTGTGCGAACCTGGTCGATGCTCAGGCCCATCTCCCGTATCGCGCCCTGGGCGGAGTTGGCTACCGGGTCCATCACGCCGGGCTGAAGGTGGACTTCGATTATCGCAGCTGAGGCGTCCGCTGGCGAGGTGCCGATGTGGAACTCCTCGGTAACCGGGTCTACCAGCAGGCCTTGGGCTACGGTCTGGGCGTCGGCGGCCGAGAGGCTACCTATAAGGAAGAACAGCCGGGCTGAGCGAACGGCTGAGACGCTCGCGATGCCCAGCTCGCCGATGTGCGAAGCGACGCCCGCGGCGTGCGGGTCGCCAAAGCCAGCCTTGGTCCGAATTTCGATGCGATGAATCATTTGCGATATCCTTTGTGCTGCGCGGCCAATCCATTGGTCGGCAGTGGCCGACCCTACTGCCAGGGCGGCATTGTAGCGAACCGGCAGCCGATGAGCAATGGGCGGCTTGGACGTGCGTGGCTTGGGCGTACGGGCATGCCTTTTTTGTTTTTGCTATGCAACAATTTGCATGGCCTACGAACTTGCGTGTTTCAGATGTTCTTCTTTGACTTTGAGAGTTTTGCCAAGACGCCTGGCCATGGCGTCTGAATAAGTGCGCCGCCCGCGTTCGTAGTCGCTGACCATATTCTGACGAATGCCCAGCCGCTTAGCCAACTGGGCCTGGGTCAGCCC
>QNCB01000259.1 GCA_003644335.1 Planctomycetota bacterium
GCCAGTTGTGCTGCCCGGGCGGCGTGTCAAGCCTGCGCTCGCTCTTGCCGTTGACCGAACGGATGCCTTTAAGCATCAGGTTCACACCTTCGCGTCGGCTGAGTCTATCTGTCGGACCTGTGTAACGTCCCATTTATCGTTGCTCCTTGTAAAACCGCGACTAGACGCGGCGTTTTTTCCTGGGCCGACATCCGTTGTGTGGAATCGGCGTAACGTCTTCGATGGACAGCACCTTCAGCCCCGCAGCCTGGAGAGCCTGAACCGCGCCTTCCCTGCCGCTGCCTGGGCCTTTGACAAACACGTCCACTTCGTTCATGCCCATCTTCCGGGCCTTGTACGCGACGGATTCCCCTGCCCGGCTGGCTGCGAAGGGCGTGCTCTTGCGCGACCCTTTGAACCCGCCGACGGAACCAGCGGACTCGGTACACAACACGTCGCCGTTGGGGTCGGTTATGGTTATCCGCGTGTTGTTAAACGTGGCACTGACATGGGCAACGCCGCGAGCGACATGCCGACGCACTTTCTTGGTTTTACGTGACTGGGCCATAATTTATCGCATCTCCTTGACTGACTTTTTCCCAGCGACAGTTTTGCGAGGGCCTTTGCGGGTGCGGGCGTTGGTCTTGGTACGCTGGCCCCGCACGGGCAAGCCTCGGCGATGACGCAAGCCTCGGTAGCAGGCAATGTCCCGCAGACGGGCAATGTGCTGCTGCGTCTGCCGGCGAAGGTTGCCCTCGATTACATAATCGTTGGTCAACAAGCCTGCTATCTGCGAAAGCTGATCTTCCGTCAAGTCCTTAGCCTTGACGGTGTCTTCAATGCCGAGGTTCTTGCAAATATCCTTGGCAAACTTCGGGCCTATCCCGTGAATGTATCGCAATGCGATCCAGACGGGCTTATCGTTCGGAATGTCTACACCTGCCACACGTGGCATACGCGTTCTCCTTGTCGGGCCTTTTTATTTCCCGACGTTCTCTGTTGGTTTTCCATTGCCCGCCCGCACAATACTGTTTGCCAGGCCGGTGCAACGACAAAGTTATCCCTGACGTTGCTTATGCTTCGGGTTCGTACAAATCACGCGCACCACGCCCTTTCGGCGGATGATGCGACAATGTTCGCAAATCTGTTTTACCGATGATCGTACCTTCATAATACACCTCAATTTTGCCGCAATTTACCAGACATCGTTATTTTGAATTTTGGTAATTTGTATTTGTTTAAAATTTCGTATTTCGTGTTTGCTGTAATCTTATGTTAACACTCGCACGCCGTGTTCATCGACCGCCAAGGTATGTTCCCAGTGGGCCGAGGGCTTGCCGTCGGTCGTTACCACAGTCCAGCCATCGTCGCTCATCCGCACTTTGCGTGAGCCAAGGTTTACCATCGGCTCGACCGCAAGCACCAGCCCAGGCCGAAGCGATATGTCCCGCGAGCAAAGCTCTTTCGAAACATAATTCGGCACCTTCGGATCTTCGTGCATGCCCTGGCCTATGCCATGGCCTACAAATTCCTCGACCACCGAAAAGCCCTGACTTCGGACATAGTCCTGCATCGCCCGAGCTACCGCCGACCACTTACCGCCCGGGCGGGTGTGCTCGACAGCCAACTCCAACGCGTGGGCTGTCACGCGAACCAGCTTCTGCACGTCCGGGTCGACCTGGCCTACCATAAACGTCCGAGCTGCGTCGCCGCACCAACCTGCCAACTCCACGCCAAAATCAACGCTAACGATGTCGCCGTCGAGAATCTTCCGTTTGGAAGGTATCCCGTGGACAACCTCTTCGTTGATCGACACGCAAATAGCTCCGGGGAAAGGCCCAGCCTTGCCCCTGCCCGGCACACCTTTAAACAGGCAAGCCGCGCCGTGGGCCTGACAAATCCGTTCTGCCTCGGCATCCAATTCTTCAGTTGTCATACCGACAGCGATTATCTCGCCAAGCCGGTCCAATGCTTCCCGGACAATTTGTCCAGAAGCGTACATCTTCTCAATCTGATCCGCGGTTTTCAGTCGAATAGCCATGCGAACCTAACTCTGCCAAGTTGTCAAAGCCCGGGCCATCGACTCGGCAACCTCGTCCGGGCTACGCATGCCGTCAACCTCAACCACCGCTGCCGTCCCGCCGTCGCGATAATACGCGATGACAGGCTCGGTCTGCTTCTTATATGTATCAAGCCGTTGGCGGACGACGTCTTCTTTGTCGTCTTCCCGCTGAACAAGTGGCTCGCCGGTTTCGTCGTCCACACCTTCAACCTTGGGCGGCATATATTTTACATGATATATCCTGCCAGTCGACTCGCAACTCCGCCGGCCTGTTATCCGCTCGACAATCGCGTCGTCGTCAGCAGTAATAATCACCACGCCATCCAGCGGCAAGCCTGCCTGGCCCAGCGTTTCGTCCAAGGCTTTCGCCTGGGCAAGGGTCCGCGGAAAACCGTCCAGCAACAACCCGCCGGAAACAGCTGCGATAGCCTTGGCCATCATCTCCACGACAATATCGTCCGGCACCAGTTCGCCCCTGGCCATGATGCCCGACAACCTCTGACCAAGCTCACTGCCCGATGCTTTTTCCGCGCGAAAAATATCGCCGCTGGAAAGGTGCTCCAAGCCAAACCTCTCGACGAGCATTTTCGCCTGCGTTCCCTTGCCAGCTCCGGGAGGTCCCATCAATACTATTCGCATCAGCGGGCTCCCTTGATTCTGCTGCTGCCGCCGAGGAATCCGCCATAGTTACGCATAACCAGGTTCGCCTCGATCCGCTGCACCAGATCCAATGTTACCGAGACCATAATCAGCAAGCCCGTGCCGCCCAGGAAGCCGGAGATTCTAAACGGAATGCCCATCTTCGTCGCAATAACGGTCGGCAGCACCGCGATAATCGCCAGGAAAGCTGCACCGCAATATGTAATCCGCTCCATCACGCGCTCGAGATACTCCGCCGTCCGCTTGCCCGGACGCAGGCCCGGCACGAAGTGTCCCATATCACGGAGCTGGTCAGCCATGTCCTTAGGCCGAAAGTTCACCGTCGTCCAGAAATATGAGAAGAAGAATATCATCGCGACGTAAATCAGCGTATAGCCAAACGAGCCTTGCTCGAATATCTGCACCAGCGTTCGCGTAATTTCATTGTGCCACGTGCGGTTCATCCAGCCTGTCAACACGCCCGGGAAAATCATCAGCGACGATGCGAAAATGATGGGCATGACCCCGCCATGATTCACTCGCAACGGCATGTAGTGTCGTTGCCCGCCATAAGTCCGTCGGCCTCGGGTTTGCTTTGCCTGCTGAATGGGGATTCGCCGTTGGCCCTGTGTTATAAGGATAGCCCCAGCTACGACGAACACGAACGAGAAGGCGAGGAATACTATTTTCTCCAGGCCAATGCCACTGCCCGTGCTGGTCAGCGACGGATTGGCCCGCATCACCAGCTCTTGTATCGCGCCAGGCAAACGC
>QNCB01000260.1 GCA_003644335.1 Planctomycetota bacterium
ACTACGCCTGAGGGTTTCGGCGTTCACTCGGGGTTGAGCGTGGGCAACACGGCTGTGTTCCGCACGGCGGGTGGCTCTGGCGGGGCTGTCCTGCCGGACATGGCGATTCAGAATTTTACCTATCCCCCCGGCGAGTACAATCCCGGCGATCCGTTCGGCTTTGCCATAGAGCTTGGGAACATCGGCGAGGGTAACGCCATCGCGTTTGACCAGCTCGGCCAGGCTGTGCCCTTCTATAATGAAGTCAGGCTATCGAGCGATATGGTTTGGGGCAACGCCGACGACATTCTGCTCTTCCGCCGGAGCGACGCATGGTGGATGGGCGGCAAGACGGATACTTTTGAGACGGCTGAGGCTGGGATGTTCTATAACCTGCCGACCCTGCCCGACGTGCCAGCTGGGGCCTATCACCTGGCCGTCGCGCTCGACGCAGACGGCCAAATTCCCGAAACGAACGAAGCTAATAATTTCTGGTGGTCCGAGGCTGCTGATTTCGTGGTCGGCGACCTCGGCGAGGAACCGCCGGACCTGACGGTCAACACTCCCGCGGCGGAGAAGACCGTCGTGGCGGGTCAGCAGACATCCGTTCTGGCCTTTGTGCGGAACCAGGGCGAGGGGCCTGTTGCCTATGACGAGGGGAATCATTTCGATACCACTCTGCATCTGCGGAGCGACATGGACTTCAACTCGCAGACGGACGTCGCAGCTACGGTTGGTATCGGTCGCCTGATGGCCCCTGGGCAGATAAACCCCGTCACGCTGAGCTTCACCGCGCCGACGACGCCGGGGCGATATTATCTCCGTATTATGACCGACCGGACCGAGGTGGTGGCTGAGACTTCCGAGCAGAACAACTGGAGCGACATTGTCGTGCTGGATGTGGTGAACCCCACTCGCGTTTTGAGCGTCGGCGTGCGGAACGAGCCCGTGAAATTCGCAGGCGACATCGCCGCCCGGCAAATGTGGACGTCGCTTGGCCTGTGCAACGCGGTAACCACGAATCAGCTGTTGGAGATGGACGCCGCCAACGCCGGCAACCGGGCTGAGCTTATCGCAGCTATCGACAACATGAAAACCATCGTCGCTCCGGGCGACACGTTCGTGTTCTATATAGCTTCGCAGGCCTGCTCGTTCGTCTCCGGCGACGAGCTGCCCGTCGAGGGGCAGTACAACACGACCTGGCCAAACTGGGACAAGCGACAAATTCGCACCGGCGATGAGTATCTCTATCTCTCCACCGCCAATGACGGACCTGGCGATATCCTCACCGACGACGACCTGGCGGAGCTGTTTGTCGACGAAGCCTGGGACTACGTCAACAAGGTCTTCATCGTCGACACGTCCTATTCCGACGGTTTCTACGGCTCCGGCGGCGAGGGCGACTCGGGTGACCTGTCGCAACTGCCCAATATGCAACTACTAGCTGCTGCCCAGCAAGACAACTTCGCCTGGATGATGATGAACAAGGCCACCAAGATGGGTATCAACACTTTCGGCACAGCCATAGCTGCCACGCTGGGTCAATTCCGCCAGGATACAAGCATCGACTTCGAGCAGGTCTTCGTCCAGGCCAACGAGGAAGGCTCGGTATTTCGCGACAACATAGCGGCGCCGGTGTTCGCCTCTATGATGAGTGGCTGGGGCTTTGGCGGGGCTAGTCAAATATCCACACGCATCGGAACCAATGAGGCTACCTGGGCAAGCTACATCGACGCCGATGGCTCGACGGTGCGGGTGAAAATGTCCGCAGGCCAGGGCAATCTGACATTCGCCGGGGCGAACCTGCTGGCAGAAACGCGAGGCTCAACCACCTATATCACCGGCGAAAATGTCAGCCTGAACAGAATTGATATTACATACAGCAGCGACAAAGGCTCGCTGAGCGTCTACGTCCGTGGCGGCGACGGCCTGGCTGAAATCGACACCATCGCTGGACTGAATCCGCTCGGTTCGCTAAAGGCCAGGCAGGTAACGCTCACCGGCGGAATCGAAATGCTCGGCGACGGGTATATCCAAAAACTCCAGCTGGGCGACGTCATCGGCGGAGCGGATATCACCATGACCGGCACAGGCCCAGCTCGCGGAGTGACCATCACCGCGGGGCGAATAGGCCCGGGGACGGAAATAATTTTGTCGAACACGCCCGTCAAAAGTTTCAAAGCTATCAGCTGGGCACCGGGCGGCGCGTTGGTTACGCCGTGGCTCGGCAGCCTGAAAATCACGGGCAGCAACGGCTCGGGCGGGGATTTCGGCGCGAATGTTACCACCACCGGCTCAAACAAGGGCTGGGGCGTGGGCAAGGCTTCGATAGCTGGTGATATTTCCGGAGCCTGGAATGTCGCAGTTGGCGGAATCAAGGACATTCGCGCCAAGGGCAACATCACAGCTAAGGCGAATATAGCCACAGCCAATGGCCCGGTCAAATCCGCCCGTTCCGGCGGGGATTTCCTCGGGAGCCTCTCAGCTGGCGGAGATGCCGCGGGCTGGATAGCCTCGCTGCGGGCTGGGGGAAATTTCGGAGCCGACGTGCACACAGCAGGCCAGAGCAGAGGTTACGGACTCAAAGCTGCGAAAATCGCGGGCGACATCATCGGCGGCTCGTGGCAAGTGGACGCCGGCGGGGTCAACAAAATAACCGCTGCCAGTTCGCAGGCTGGTTGGAGCCTCAACACCAACGGATTCATCCGCAGCCTGTACTTCCGCAACGACTTCCGCGGGCAGGTGGTTGCTACGGAATGGCTCGGCAGGATAAAGGTACGCGGAAATATGGAAGGTGCGAGCGTCTCGGCTGGGCAGGGACTTGACAGCCAAGCGGCCCTGGCGGATCTTCGCGTCTATGGCCTGATGAGCAACAGCGATGTGTTGGTCGCGGGCTGGATTAAAAAAATTACCGTCGGAGCTGTAACAGGCTCGAACGTCTTCGCCAGCGTAGACACCGCAGGCCTGGCCAACGGCGCCGTGCCCGCATTGGACAGCCTGCTCACCGGCGGGAGGATAGATTCTTTCACCACGCGAGGCCTGGCAAGCCAGGCCAATTCGTTCGTCAACAGCAGGATTGTTGCGGACTGGGTTGGCAAGGTAAAGCTAGCTTCCTCGTCATTCGATGAAGGCGGAGATGACTTCGGCGTGGTCGCCAATCGGCTTGACAAGTTTGACACAACCTAAAGTAACATGGGCGTCTCGCCCATGTTTTTTCTGTTTTTTCTGTTTTCTGTTGAGCCTGTTGCACAATTCGGGCCTGACAAAATTTGACATGTGAATAATGTGCGTTTGGTGGGTATAACGCGGCTAATGGATTGATTTGAGCGCTGTGAAAGGATTCTCATGGCTTATAAAAAAATAGCGGCGGGCGTCTCAGTTACACTTATGAGCTGAATCTAACGACCAAGCTCACCTGCCGCTATGAAGCGCCAGCGGAATAGCGGTCAGGTGGAGCGC
>QNCB01000261.1 GCA_003644335.1 Planctomycetota bacterium
CTGGACGAGAAGTTCGGCTTCGGCAATATCGTAGGCCATTCCGAACCAATGCTGAAAATTCTCGAAACCGTCCGCCGAGTCGCCAGCAGCGACATCCCCGTGCTTATCCTCGGGCCAAGCGGCACAGGCAAGGAACTCATCGCCAACGCTATCCACCAAAACTCCCCGCGGGCTGAAGGGAAATTCGTCGCTATAAACTGCGCGGGCCTAAGCGAGACACTGCTGGAGGACGAGCTGTTTGGCCATGTTAAGGGGGCCTACACCGGCGCCACGTCCGACAGGCCAGGCCGATTCGAACATGCCGACGGCGGGACGCTTTTCCTCGACGAGGTCGGCGACATGCCCCTTGCCATGCAGGCCAAGTTGCTGCGAGTGCTGGAAAATGGCGAGGTCGTCCGGGTGGGTTCCAACGAGCCTGTTCGCGTGAATATCCGCATACTTTCAGCCACCAACAGCGACCTGGCGGAAAAGGTCTCCCAAGGCCAATTCCGCCAAGACCTCTACTTCCGCATCAAAGGCGCGACGGTCGAACTGCCCGCCCTGGCTCGGCGGCGCGAAGACATCCCACTGCTGATAGACCATTTCATAAGCCAAATCAATGCCACTCGCGGCACGAAAATAAAGGGCATTACCGCTGAGGCCAGACGGTTGCTGATGAGTTACGATTGGCCTGGCAATGTGCGACAACTTCGCAGCGCACTGGAAAACATGGTAGCCATGGCCCAGGGCGAACGGCTGACGGTAGAAGACCTGCCAGCGGAAATATACGCCCCGCCAGGCCAGGCTTTCGCCGGCGACCTGCAAGAGCTAGCGGGCATAAGCCTGGAGCAGGCAGAGAAACAACTCATCAGCAACACGCTAAAGATGGTCTCGGGCAACCGCCAACAGGCAGCCAATATCCTGGGCATAGGCGAACGAACGCTCTACCGCAAAATCAAAGAATACGACCTGAACGAGTAGCTGGTGGATTGGTTTTTCCCAGGCTGCGGGTCATATCAATTGGCTGCGGTCATGGGACGCGTCTTGCTCCGGTCCACCACGCGAGCGGCCTGCGACTTCCGGGAGGCTTTGAGTTTGTCGAAAAGCCGTCTTAGGTCATGGCCACATTCTTCGTACAAACCATCCTTTATTTCCCACAGTTCTCTGAGTATGGGGTCAGTCATCGTCCTCTCCTCCCATCAATTCTTCCGGCGTACATATCTCCGGACAGATGTAACCGTGCTCGGCTTCCAAACTTGCCCTATTGCCTACCTGCCTATTCCCTACCTGCCTATTCCCTAAAATTCAATCAGTTGTCGATATTCTTTCAGCCTGGCGTCGATGTCCGCCCGGGTGATGACTGCGAGTTTGTTCAGCGAAAAATCTTCCAGCTCCAGGCTGGCGACCACCGTGCCGTAGGCGATGGCTTTGCGGAGCGTCTGGCTGGAGAAGTCGTCTTGCTCAGCGATGTAGCCCATCATGCCGCCGGCGAAACAGTCGCCCGCTCCGGTGGGGTCGACCACGTTGGAACTAGGCCAACCAGGCAGCGGATAGGTCTGTCCGTCGATGAACAGCAGACAGCCATGCTCGCCCTTTTTAACGACGCAAAACTTTTTGACCAGCCGGGCTATCTCAAGTCCAGCTTCGACGATATTATGCCTGCCCGTCAGCAGCAGGGCTTCAGAGTCGTTGAGAACAATGCCGTCCAGTCTGCCCAGCAGTTCCGCCAACAACGGTTTTTCGGTGTTTATCCACAGATCCATCGTGTCAGCTACGACCAGGCCGGGCCTTTCGCACTGGCCCAGCAGTTCCATTTGCAGCCCGGGGTGAGTATTGGCCAGGAACACGTACTTGCTGTCGCGAAAGTTTTGCGGTATCACAGGCCCGCGCTCAGCCAGGACATTCAGGTCGACCGAGATCGTGTCGCGCTGATTAACGTCGTCCTGATACTTGCCATGCCAGCGGAATGTCTTCGAACCGGCGCGAACCTCCAGCCCGCCCATATCGATATTTGCATTGTCTTCCACAGGCTTGAGGAAGTCCGCGGGGCAATCCTCACCCACCACGCCGACAAGCCTGACCTGGCCGAAGAAGCTGGCTGCGTATGCAAAATACACGCTCGAACCGCCCAGCGCGTCAGCCACCTTGCCGGAGGGAGCCTCAACCGTGTCAATCCCGATACTGCCCGTTACAAGTAAACTCATTTTCGATTTCCTTCGTTCCAAATTTCATGAATTCAAATCAAGCTCACCATGAAGCACATGAAGAGCATGAAGTTGTTTTTTTGTTTCTGAAAAATCTCCATGTCCTTCATGGTGATTTTTATTCTGAATCTTGTCTACTGTTTCTCCGCCAGACAGCGGTCTATTCTGGCGAGGGTCTTGTCTTGTCCTAGCATGACCAGGGCGTCGAAAATCGGCGGGCTTATGGTCGTGCCGGTAACCGCTACGCGGATTGGCTGGGCGACCTTGCCCATGCCAAGCTCGTGGGCGTCGCAATAATCCTTAAGCCAATTTTCCAAATGCTCAGCCTCCCACGCAACCTCCGCCAACTGCGGGCGAATCTCTGTCAAGACCGCATAGCCTTGGCCCTCGTTCTTGGCCAAAACTTTTTTGACAGCTTTGGCGTCGAACTCGTAACTATCGTCAGGGGCGAAGAGCACGTCAGCTTTGTTCAGCACATCAGCGAAGGTGCGAAACCCCGCGTTGGACTGGAGCAGATGTCGCAGCAAGGGCTTGTCGTCGGCTGGAATATTCGAAGTGGTCGTCGCAAGATATTGGGCGAAACACTTCAGCAGATGCTCGGGATCAGCCTCGGTCGCAGCGTCGGTATTAAAGGCCAGGAGCTTGTTGCGGTCGAACTTTGGGTTGCTCTTGCCAATACCGCTGATGTCGAAAAGCTCGACCAATTCATCGAGCGAAAATTTCTCGCGCCCGCTCTTGGGGTTCCAGCCCAGCAGCGCGATAAAGTTCATCAGAGCTTCCGGCAGATACCCAGCCCGGCGAAAGCCATCCACCTCGACATCGCCATCGCGCTTGGAAAGTTTCTTGCCCTTCATGTCCATTATCAACGGCAGATGAACGTACCTCGGCTCGGCGAAACCCAAGGCCTCCCGCAGCTGAATGTGCCTGCTGGTCTGCTTGAGAAATTCCTGACCGCGGCAGATAAGGTTCACGCCCATCAGCGCGTCGTCGATGACATTGGCCAGGTGATAGGTGGGCCAACCGTCAGCTTTGACTATTATGAAGTCGTCCATCTGGTCAGCTGAGACCAGCACGTCGCCGAAGACTTCGTCGCGGACGACGACGTCCCGAGCTGGGCTGGCGAACCGCACGACAACGGACTTTCCCTCTGCCCGGGCAGCGTCAGCGTCAGTTTCGCTTGGAAATTTCCCAGGCCTGGGGTACCGAAAATCCTGCTTCTGCGCTCGAGCGGCGTCGCGCATGGCTTCAAGCTCC
>QNCB01000262.1 GCA_003644335.1 Planctomycetota bacterium
GGCTTCAAATCCTCGCCGCGTAAACTTATCAATACCACGAGCATCTTTAATCTGGCCAAACACCGGTTCGACCGTTTGGCCTCCAAGTTTGTAAAGTCCTCGGCCTCGGTCCGTCTGAAGTTTTTGCTCCATCAACTCCGTGGCGGAGAAATCTTTCGGCGGCGGCTTGGCTGGCTGACCCTGCGGCCCTCGCATATTCTTCCGTTGTTTCCAGTCTTTTTGTGTCGCTACCACTAACTCAACATCGCCAGCTGGGGCCTGCGTAAAATTATTTTCGCCGCAATATGCGATACTTTTCGATCCGTCGGCTGGATCGCTCGCCCGTGCAATAAGCGTACATCAGCAAGCCGACCATCATCGACGGATTAAAAGCCGAGTTGCCAATGCCGTCCTGTCGATACCTTTTATAGAAGGGCTGGAGGTCAATCCGCTTGACCGCGTCAAGGACGAACCACGCCAGAGGGTCGCCTGGTAGCCAATCGGTCAAAGACGGCGGCAAAAGTTTTTATAAAAACGCCTGATTCCAGTCGCAAGGCGGAAAATTATCCGCCATGAGAATCCTTTCGCAGTGCTCAAATCAATCCATTGGCCGTGTTATACCCACCAAACGCGTATTATTCACTTGTCAAATTTTGTCAGGCCCGAATTGTGCGACAGGCTCATCTCTTCTTTTTTTTGTCATTCCCGCTTTCGTGGGAATGACACAGGGAGCTGGGGAGCGTATAATCCTGGCTATGGAAACGCCGCCACAAAAATATATTGAGCTGAACAGGCAAGAGTCTCAGGGTCGCATCGCCGAGTTGAAACGCCAGCTGGGCTCGGCGTTGTGCATTTTGGGTCATCACTATCAGCGGGACGAGGTTATTCAATTTGCCGACTTTACGGGCGACAGTCTCGAGCTGTCGCAGTTGGCAGCAGACCAGCGAGAGGCGAAATACATCGTGTTTTGCGGCGTGCATTTCATGGCTGAGTCCGCGGACATTCTCTCGACGGACGAACAGACGGTCTGCCTGCCGAACCTGCGGGCAGGCTGCGCTATGGCGGACATGGCTGACGCTCAGGCCCTGGCAGCGGCGATGGACGAGCTGGGCGACATGCTCGATGACAGCTCGGCGGGGGAAATTGTCCCGGTCTCCTATGTCAATTCCACCGCGGCGATCAAGGCTATTACCGCGCAGTTCAACGGAGCCTGCTGCACCAGTTCCAACGTCCGCAACGTTTTCCACTGGGCCTTGGCCGATGCAAAAACCGGCAGCTCCGGCGGGCGGAAAATTTTCGCCATTCCCGACGAGCATCTCGCCAGGAACACAGCTATCGCGATGGGGTTTGCTGAGAACGACTGCGTTTTGTACGACCAGGCCAGGCCTAATGGCGGCATTTCAGCGGAGCAACTGCGCGGGGCGACATTTATATTATGGAAGGGCCATTGCTATGTGCATCAGCTCTTCACGGTTTCGCAGATTGGCCAGGCCCGCGAGCGATTCCCAGATGTGCGGGTTATGGTTCATCCAGAATGCCCCCGCGAGGTCGTGACTGCTTCGGACGCATCGGGCAGTACATCTCAGATAATCCAGGCGGTGGACCAGGCTTCAGCTGGGACGATATGGGCAATCGGAACGGAAGAAAATCTTGTTCGCAGATTGGCCCGAAAACATCCGGAGCAGACGATTTTCCCGCTATCAGAAGGCTCGCGAACCCCAGCCCGCTGCGTGCAAATGGCCCAGATAGACTTACCGCACCTGCTCTGGTCGCTGGAGAGCATCGCGGCAGGTGAGCCTGTGAATGTTATCCGGGTGGACGCGGACATCGCAGCCGACGCCAAGGTCGCACTGCAACGAATGATCGGCATTGAATAGTTGCCAGTTATCAGTAAAACCAAAAAAGAAGTTTACCACGAAAGAACACAGAGAACGCAAAGAGAAAGGTTAAGTAGAAAAAAGAAAAAGAATGGATTCCCGCTTGCGATGGAATGACAAAAGAAAAAGAAAAGAAAACAGAAAAAACATGGGCAAGATGCCCATGCTACGAGAAACGTAACTTACTCCCAAGCTATTTGTTTTTCGGTGTTTTTGCTTTTATTGATAACTGATAACTGACAGCTGGTTACTTTTCAATTTTCCGCAGATAGTAAGGCCAATCTTTTGGCTTGGGGTGTTTCCAGAGTCCTTGTCGGTTTTTCCTGGCTTGGGTCATCGCGTCGGCGAAGTCTCTTTTGTGCGGGTGGTCGAAACGCGAATCGGCATAACCCAGACCCCGGAGGATAATCTCGCGGTTGAATAACCTGCCGTCGGGCAAGTAGACGTATGCCAGCACCCGGCCATACTTGCCTCGCGTGATGTGGGGCAACAATTTAAGCCTGACCTTCTTGCCAAGGAGTTGTTGCCTGGCAAATAAGCTAGCTTGGGGGCCAAAGTATTGCACAGGACAGTATTCTTTGAGAGTCTCTGGCGTGTCGACCCCCCAGAGACGAATCCGTGTTTGTGGAGATGCCTTTCCGTCCGGGATATCCACATCAAATGTGTCGCCGTCAACAACATATACAACGAGGGCGGTCTGACCGTCGTACCTCGACAGATCGCTCAGGTTCCGCTTGCCCAGTATACCCCCGCGGTCCGCAAGGACAAGCATCGCGACGACACAGCCCATCGCCAGGGGCATAATCGCCCTGCGCCCAGCAAGACGAGCTTTGCGCCTGGCCGGGGTTAGCTTTGGAATCACCTTGCTTGACCGGCGCGCCATGTCTACGACCTCTTCTCAAAAGTGTTTTTTGTATGTGGCATAGCCGCCCTCGGCTGTGTTTTTTTTCTTTACCCAAATTTTCACAGCCGGGGGCGGCTGTGCCACAATACAGATTCACCCTATTTTTTGCGGGTTTTCTTGGCGGTTTTTTTCGCCTGTCGTTTCTTGCCGCCCAGTTCGAAGGCGTCGTGCACGAGGTTCAACGCCCGTGTGGCGTCTTTGCAGTCGATGAGACAGGAGATTTTTATCTCGCTGGTGGTGATGTTTTGGATGTTGATTTTCGCCTTGGCCAAGGCGGCGAACATTCGCTCCGCGACGCCTGTGTGTACTCGCATACCCACGCCGACGACGCTGACCTTGGCGAGGTATTTTTCGTATGTTACCGAGCAGCCCAGGTCTTTGGCGATTTTGTCGCAGACTTTTTTCGCGTCCGGCAGTTCGGGCAGGTCGGTCGTGAACGCGACCATCGCCGAGTTGCCATCGACGTTTTGGATAATGTCGTCCACCACGATATCAGCCTTGGCCATGGTGTGAAAAATTTTCGCTGCCACGCCCGGACGGTCGGGTACGGAGCGGAATGATATACGGGCTAGTTTGTTTTTCAGGGCGGCCCCGCTTACGAGAATACGTTCCATGGATTCTGTTTCTGCCACGATCAAGGTTCCTTTTTTATTGTTCAGACTGCTGCGGA
>QNCB01000263.1 GCA_003644335.1 Planctomycetota bacterium
AAAAATACCGACTCCTGAGCCAATTGCAAAAATGTAGCCTAGCCACCCTCGGCTGGGAAGGTCGTGTGAAAAACACTGGAAATATAGCAAGTTCGACACAGCCGAGGGCGACTGTGCTATATTTCCGCATAGTTTTGCAATTGGCTCTCCTGACTTCTGACTCCTAAAACTCACCACTGGTTTAGTCGGGCGACTTGGCAGAGGGGTTGGATTTCTGACGGGATTTTATCCATGGCCTGGCTACACTGGGCCTGGTCGTCGCAGAGGAGCATCAACGAACTGCCGCTGCCGGAGACGTGGACGGGCAGGTCGGTCGCTACGGCGAGGGTGTCGTGAATCTTTGCCAGCTCGGGCACCAGCCGCATAGCGGGCTTGGCAAGGTCGTTCACCAACAGCGGGCGCCAATGCGAAACTGGCTCGGCGAGCAAGGCTGGGGCCAGTTGTTCCAAAGGCTCGCTCCGGTTGGCTGCGTCGAATTGGCGATAGACTTCCCCCGTCGGACAGGCCAGGGGTGGCAGGATAAGCACCAGCCAAAATGGCCAAACTTCCACAGGCTCGATGATCTCACCCCGGCCCGTCATTCGCGAAGCTGCCCCGGCCAGGAACAGCGGCACGTCGCTACCAAGCTCCGCAGCCAGGCCCGCAAGCTCGCCAGCAGTTTGGCCCGCGTTCCACAATTCATTCAGCCCCGTCAGCACCGCCGCTGCGTCGGACGACCCCCCGCCAAGCCCACCGCCGGGCGGAATATATTTTTCCAACAGAATATCCGCCCCCACCCCCGCCAGCCCAGCTGAGGCTCGCAGCAACTCCGCCGCCCGGCTTGCCAGGTTGTCCACCGATGGGCCACAGTCCAGGCCCGTGCAGTTCAGGCGAATCTTACCATCACTACGGGCGCGCAGTTTCAACCTGTCATAGAAGGATATTTTTGCAACATAGGAATCCAGCGGGTGAAATCCGTCGCCCCGAGGTGGGCCTACAAGAAGATTGAGATTGACCTTGGCTGGGGCGTGAACCCACAAGCCGTCCGGGCCTGCCGACCTGGTTGGCAGGCATAAATCCGACGCAACAAATTGGCTATTGGCTTCCATAAAAAGGGATTATACCCCTTCTCATGGTCGATGCCACCCCCCTGCCAACTCAGCTGAGACGGACAGGCTTGCGGGTTGATCCTCAAATAGGGGCAACCCTTGCCTGACCCTGTCGATGTAGGCCTGCAGATTCTCCTGCTTGTCCTGCTCGATCTCATCGACGTCATCGTTCATGGCCCGGAAATAGCTTGGCCTGAAACCTCGCATCTCCTTACCTCCGCATTTGACGTCCCCAGGCAAACTCGCGACAGGAACTCTATCCACGCCGAAAGAAAAAAACCTCGGTCCGCCGGAAAAAGTATGAACAAAAACGCGGTGCTATTCCTCATGTACTGCGGCAAAACGCAAAACTCTTTGACTCGACAAAACGCCGAGGCCTCACTTGAGTCTACATATATACTACGCGATTGCCGGTGCGGTGGCAATCGAAAATTTTACTCTTTTTTTGGAAATTTTTTTTCGGGCGGCTTTGGCGAAACCACATTCATTTCGCACTCCGCAGCCAGGTCCATAAACTCGGTTTTCTCAAGCTCTTCAAGCTCCTTACCTCGGCTGGTGAGCTTCTCGTTAAACTTGACGCACTTCTCCTGCATCGACTCGTGCGTGTCCTCCGAGCCACCGACGATATGAAAGTTCTCACCCCGCGTTACGCGCACGTGGCCATCCTCATTGTCCAGGCCCAAACCAAGTAACTTCGCCTTGATCACATTTTCCCGCACAGCCAAAACTCCTTATCCAAACAAAACAGCAGAACGCGAATTTTTTAGAAACAACCAGTCAACCAGTCAACCAATCCCTGATTCTATACATTATAGGGCACTTGTTCGCCGGTGGCAACGAATTGGCCAAAGGCTGCTTGGAGCTTTTTTGTGATAGGCCCGGGCTGTCCCTCGCCCAGGGGTTTTTGGCCCACTTTGATAACCGCGATAATTTCCGCAGCTGTGCCCGTGAGGAAACACTCGTCAGCTGCGAGAAGCTCAGCCGGGGTAAAGTTTTCTTCCAAAACCCCCAGCTCCATCTTGCGGGCAAGGTGCATCACCACGCCTCGGGTTATGCCCAGCAGAATCCCAGCCTCAGCTGGCGGGGTTATCACCGCTCCGTCGCGGACGATGAAAATATTGTCGCCCGTGCCCTCAGCCAGGTTGCCATGCTCGTTGGTCATCAGAGCTTCCAGCACGCCGGCGTCGATAGCTTCGATCTTGGCCAGGGTGCTGTTGAGGTAGTTCAAACTCTTGACCTTCGGGTTGAGCATCCGCGGCGAGGTGCGAACCGTTTTGGCAATGATAACGGGCATACCGTTGGCGTACATTTCCTCGGGGTACAGTTCGATCTGGTCAGCTACGATGAAAACCGACGCCTTGGAACAGTTGAACGGGTTGAGCCCCAGCAGGCCCACCCCTCGCGTAACGACCAGCCTGATATACCCCTGGCTGATTTCGTTGACGCGGACACATTCGTCCATCGCCTCGGCCAGTTGAGCTAAACTGTATGGCAGCTCCAGGCGTATCTGCTGGGCGGAGTAAGCCAGGCGGTCGAGATGGGCCTGGGCCTGAAAGACATCCCCGCCATAGACGCGAAGCCCCTCGAAAACGCCGTCGCCATAGAGCGTAGCATGATCGAAGACGCTCAGCTTGGCGTCATGTCGGCCAACCAATTTACCGTCCAGCCAGATTTTCATTTCGTTCTCCAAACCCGCAACCTTACAATATAACTTGGCCATTCACACAAAAAAAGAACCACGGATAAACACAGATGTACACAGATAATTAAAACATAACCGTTCATGTTTTTTTTGCTTCAGCTCCGTAGGAGCTGTCAAGCCACCGTGTTGTGGGATGGCTGTGATTTATTTTTTATCTTTGTGTTCTGTGCGTTCTTTTGCGGTGAATTGGCGAGTATACAGATTTTGAGGAGTTGGAGCAAGTTTTTCAGGTGATGCGATGGTCGAGCGGCGGATAATACATTTTTCCGGAACGGTTCAGGGGGTCGGGTTTCGTTTTGCCGCCTGCCGGGCTGCGGGACGGTTTGACGTTACGGGTTATGTGCGGAATCTCAGCGATGGCAGAGTGCAATGCGTCGTCGAGGGCAGGCCGGGGCAGATCGACGCTTTCCTAGCCGAGCTTGGCGAACGGATGGCTGGGTACGTCCGCGAGACCACTCAGCAAACCGCCCCCGCGTCAGGCCAATATCACAGCTTCGGCGTGAAGTATTAAAGAAACGTAGCGTGGGCGTCTCGCCCATGTTTTTTTTTGTCATTCCCGCGAAAGCGGGAATGACAAAAAAACAGACAAAAAAACAGACAAAAAAAACAGACAAAGAAAAAGAAAAA
>QNCB01000264.1 GCA_003644335.1 Planctomycetota bacterium
CCCGCCAACCCACCAAGGTTCACGGCGTTGGGTGCCACCCGACCTGGGCTGAAGAAAACCGTGAACGGTTACGTTGTTTTTTTAATTCGTGTTTATTTGTGTCCATTCGCGGTTCGCTGTTTCTTTTTGTTCCGGTTTTACAGACAGAATATCGCATAGCCCGCCGAGGCCAGGATTAGCGATATCGTTGGTGTCATCAGCCAACCCAGGGCGATGTTTCGCAACGACCGAAACTTCAACGCCTGCGCGCCGCGGATCATGCCTATCCCGATTATCGAGCCGATGATAGCTTGGGATGTGCTGACCGGCACGCCGATGATAGCGAAGATGTGTACGGTAATAGCCATGGACGAAACCGCGACGAATGCGGTAAAAGCGTCCAGGGGCATGACCCCCGAACCCACCGCCATCATCACCCGCTTGCTGTACGTCAGCACGCCCAGGGCTATGGCAACTCCGCCTAGCAGGGCGAGTTGGCTGTCCGAGACGCCGGGGATTTTGTCGGAGAAAATCCCCGTCGCGTTGGCTACATTGTTGGCGCCCAGGGCATACGAGCCATAGGTGCCGACCACGAGCAGGCCACCCCAGAGAATTTTGTCGCGGGTCAGGATGCTCATTGGCACACAGCGAATCAGGCTGGCCAGGAGCTTGTAGAAAATCAGCGAGATAAACATCGCTCCGATGGGCGTCGCTATCCAGCAGGTAACCACCTTGGTCAGGCCCGCCCAGTTCATGTCCTTTGTCGCCAGGCCCACGCCCGCTATTGCCCCGACGATAGCCTGGGATGTGCTGATCGGCAGCCTCACTATGGTCATAGCGGTTACGGTAATCGCCGTAGCGATCGAGACGACCAGCAGCGTAGCCTGGGTCTGGTCGGTCAGTCCGCTGAGCGTGTGGATGCCCGCCTGGCCCTCGAGAACAGCTCCGAGAATTATCGCCAACGAGCAAAGCACGCACGCCTTGCGGAATGTGATAATCCGCGAAGCCACAGCCGTGCCGAAAACGTTGGCAGCGTCGTTGGCACCCAATGCCCAGCCCAAATACAGCCCACCTGTCAGCGGCAACATTCTGTTTTCTCCGTGTAAAAAATCAAACTGGCCTATTTTTCAAAGCCAGCCAGTAGCGACAGCCCAATTTTCAATAACCAGAATAGTAGAACCAGGCCCGCCGGGCAACCTATTTTACTTTGTCGCTATTGTGCGCGGGGAGGGGCATTTTGTCTTTTCAAAGCTCCTCGCGTTGTGTAGAATAGCCAGTCCGTTATAGAACAGGGAACCTATATGAAAGGGAATCAAAATGAACCGAACGAAACTTGTCGTACTGTTGGCTAGCGTTTCGCTTTTGGCAGGAGGCTGCGTTGGCAGGGCAATTAAAGAGGGCGTTGGAACGGTGACTGGTGCCAAGGGCGTCTATAAAGAGGTTCGCTCGCCCGGGTCGCTGGTGGCGTATCAGAACTTCGAGGTTGGTGCCTTTACCGATACGTTCGGGCGGACGCCGGGTTCGTTGCTCCGCAAAATTCCCGCTGAAACCCGTATCCGACTGGCTGAGGCCAAGCTGGGCGTTGGCGGTGGCGGCAAGGCGCTGCTAATCCGGGGCGAGGTGATTTACTTCGAGAAGGCCGGCGCGATGGGCCAGGCGTTCGGGCCGCTCGAGGAGGCTGTCTGCGAAGTGCAACTGGTGGACAAAGCCACCGGCGAGGTTATCGGCAACGCGACATGCGTCGGTCGAAGCACAGCGACGGTCAACCAGGGTCTGGACAAAAAAGCCCAAGGCCTGGCTAAGGCCATCGTGGACTGGATCAAGAGCAACAGGCCTGAAGAAGACTGATTTATCGGTGGACTGGTTGACTGGTTGATTAGTTGACTGGAAAAAGATTACAAAAACAGCACAACAACCAGTCCACATGCAGCACAGTCGCCCTCGGCTGTGGTTTTTAGCAGCTCCTGAGTTTTCGCAGCCGAGGGCGGCTGTGCTGCGTTTTTTTGGTATAATAATGTTCGTATCGTGTTTCGCTCAAGTTCCGGGCGACATCAGGCCGATATTGAAGTTAGCGTTGGGCATGGATGCCCGACCAAATCAGGCTGCAGGAGAATGGAATCGATGTGTCCCTACATGGAAAAATCCGACCCTCGGTGTGCAACTCACATGAATATGCGAAACATCGTTCAGACTTTCGCGCATTGCGTGGGCCGATACGATATGTGTCCCGTTTATCAGGAATGTCAAAGCCCCTGCACCCATGAATGCTCAAGCCCGACAGACGCGTTCGTCTTCCTGGCAGCCTCGTGAAAACGCGGGCCACTGCTCGAGCCTCCAGAGTTTTCTGGACTACATCCGGGCTGAGTGTGGTCTGTCCGCCAACACCGTCGATGCATATCGGGGCGACCTGCTAAACTTTTTTTCGCACCTGCGACAAGCCCGTTGCGACGACCTGGCCTCGCTGGCCCCCGGGCATATCGAATCTTTCGTCGGATACTGTCGTCGTCGAGACCTGGCCGACGCTTCTATCGCCCGGGCTGTCGCAGCCGTTGGGACATTCTGCAAGTTCCTCGTGCTGGAAAAGGTTATCCCGCGCGATCCGACCGAAACCATCGTCAGCCCGAAAAAATGGAATCGCCTGCCATCTGTGCTAAACGACCAGGCCCTGACCAAACTGCTGCGGGAGCCAGACCCAACTATGGATTTATACGCCCTGCGTGACAGGGCGATTCTGCTGCTGCTATATGCCACCGGCATCCGGGCCAGCGAGCTGACGGGCCTGAAGACAACCGACCTCAACACCACCCTGGGCGTGATTCGTGTGCTGGGCAAGGGGTCGAAGGAAAGAATCGTCCCCCTGGCAGACCAGGCCATCGAAGCCATCGAGCAATATGTGCGAACCTCTCGCCCCGCTATGTCGCAAAGCCGGGACGCCGGCGAGATATTCCTCACCCGCACCGGCAGAAAACTGCTGCGTGAGGATGTCTTTCGGATCGTCGTCAAGTACGTCCGCCGGGCCTTGCCAGGCTCGCACGCCTCGCCGCATACGCTTAGACACTCCTTCGCAACGCAGCTACTCCAGGGCGGCGGAGACCTGCGAAGCGTGCAGGAAATGCTAGGCCACGTGGATATCGCAACGACTCAAATATACACCCACATCGACGCCAAACGCCTACGAGAAGTCCACAAAAAATTCCACCCCAGAGGTTAGTACTCTGTCCCATGAATAATGACGGGTACCTGCTTGTGGCGATAAGGCATCTGCCGCGTCATAAAAGAGGCGGAATATCTACAAATACGAGCTAATTGCAAAACTATTCGGAAATGTAGCACAGTCGCCCTCGGCTGTGTTGAATTTGCTATATTTACGGTGTTTTTCACACAAACTTCCCAGCCGAGGGCGGCTAGGCTACATGTTTTGCAATCGGCTCA
>QNCB01000265.1 GCA_003644335.1 Planctomycetota bacterium
GCTGCAGGCTGCGATTGCTCTGAACAATTTTGAACTTACCAGCCAACAGTTTATCGACCTATGTGGCCAGGGTGAATGGTTCGTAGGCTCCAGGGGCGGAGCGGGCGACCACGCTGCGATATACCTTGGCCAAAGAGGTAAAATCGCGCAGGTTGGGTATCTGCCGTTTCGGGTTGAAAACACGGTGGACGCCCCGGCCAATTATCAGGTGGTCATCGCCAACAGCCATGTCAAGGCGCCTAAGAGCAGTTCGGCGAAAGACCGGTTCAACTCGCGTATCGCCAGTTATAATCTCGGCCTGGCTTTGCTAAAACAGCGATGCCCGCAACTTAGCCCCGCGCTTGAATATGTTCGCGATATCGATCCGCAAAAACTAGGCTGTTCGATAAGCGATATTTACAGGATGCTGCTGAAAGTTCCGCAGTTTATGACCCGTCAGGATATCAAAAAAATGCTCTCCGCTGAGCACGCCGAATTGATCCGGGCCAATTTTGCGACGCACGCCAAGCCTAAACAATATAATATACGGGGCGTGCTGCTCTTTGGTGCCGCTGAAATCGCGAGGAGCAAAATGTGTATGGATTACCTCCAGGCTGGCAGGCTGGAACAGTTTGGAACGCTGATGAAAGTCAGCCATGACGGCGACCGGGTAAGTCGCCCCACCGCCAGCGGCGATTATGCAACGCTTGCGGAAAATTGCAGCGATGAATATTTGAACAGGCTTATTACGAACCTCGGCAGCGAGGCTCCCGAAGCTGTGCTAAACGCTCAGCTTTACATGCAGCCTGGTGGCTATGCGTGCAGCACGCCGCAGATAGACAAAATGGTTGACATCGCCTGCGGGGTTGACGGCGTGGTTGGCGCGCAGATAACCGGTGCCGGGCTGGGAGGCTGTATTATGATATTGGCGACGAAGGGGTCCGTCCCAGCTATTCAAAAAGCCCTGACCAAACATTACTACAAGCCCAACAATCTCAAGCCCGCGATTATCCCCTGCACAACCACAGAAGGCGCAGGCCTGGCTGAGTTTTAACTAGCCTGTATATTCGTTTCCGATTTTGCGGGCGCGCTCGGCCTTGTCCAGGTTTATGCCCAGGGTCAGGCCTATCTCGACCAGGATGTTCCACCCCGCAGCCAGGAAAACGTAGGGGTTCATCTCGCCAGCGTCGGGCAGGAGAATCGTCGGCATTTGTGTTTGTTGCGTAGCGATGGTTATAACCTTCAAGCCCACGCCGTCGACGAGCACCTTTTGGAACTTGGGCAGCTCGTCTATGAATGGCTCGACGACGAAGATGATATCGCTGGCATCCATGACCTCTTCGATGCCGTGGGCAGCGTAGGTGCCTTCGAGGAAGTCCGATGTTTTGCGCGTAATCTCGTTGGTCTTGAGGGTCAGCTCCTCAGCTACGCCGTCGTTGTACCCCGCAAAATAAATGTTCCGCGCACCGGCTGCTGCTTTGATTATCTCCGGGTCGATTTCCAACGACAGAGCGGTTTGAATTTTCTCGCCAAGCCCAGCCAGGTCAGTTTGCATATCTCGCCCGGCGATGTGCGAAAGAATCGACTGGTAGAAAAGAGCTTGTTCCGCGACGGATTTCGTCGCAGCTACCGCTTCCTCCCAGCCACAGTTTAGCACGAACGTCTCAGCGGTGTAATCTTTCAGGAGGTTGTCTTCCTTGGCGGTCAGGCCATAGCAATTTTTGTTGCCTTGGGATGTGAGTTTTTGCAGAAGCCTGACGACCTCTTTGGTTCGTCCGGAATTGGATGCTGCGAAGGTTGCGAACCTGGACAGGTCGTAGGTGGCTCCCTGGTGCGAGCCTTCGGTAATAACCTGCAAATCCAGGCCCCATGCGAGCGACTTTCGGATGGCGTTCTTGGCTGGGAAGATTCGGCTCGACCCTTCGCCCGTCAACATTACGCTGCCGGCTTTGGCGATATCCCTGGCGACCTTCTCGGTGCGGGCTGGGTCGAAATTGTCAACGACACCAACTGTGTCGAGCATCTCGCGACAAAGTGCGAACTCGGTGTACTTCTTGTCTTGTGAATTCATGGTTTAATCCTTTCGGTATGGGGTTATGTATCTTTTCCTTGTTCTGCCTCGCGGAGAGCTTCCTCTGCGGACACTTTGCAGGGCTTGCCATCGCGAGCGATAATCATATATTGACCAGGCTCAGCCTTGTAGCGAAACTCCTCGCGCACAGCCTTGCGTAATAGGCGCTTGCCCTCTTTGGCCCGGACAGCTACATCGCAAAGCGGCGAGGTGCCGGTGGTGCATTTGTACTGCGGGTCAGGCTGACGGCAGAGTGAAACCATCACGCCGTATTCGACATTGGCGAACCTGTCCTCCGCTCCGAGGTCGACGATATCCCCAGCCATGAAACCCTCGATGCCCCACCTCATGCCGAAGACGCCGGTGATTTCGCCAACATCTTTAGCGGCCTTGACGATACCCGCCAGCGAAGAATTAATAACGCTGGTAGGCCCGCCGGACTGGCCTGCAATTGCATTGCCTTTTGGCATTGTCGCTTTCTCCAACGTTGTGTCTGTAGGGTTTTGGCATAGCGGACGATGAGAGTCGAACTTACAACATTCAGCTTGGAAGGCTGAATCTCTCGCTACAATTCTGCAAACAAGCATGTTGTAGCCCGTTGTGAGGGTCGTTTTGAGAGCTTCAGCTGATCTATTGGCTACGTAGCGTCAACCGATTCAAATACACCGCCTTGTTACGATTCTTATACCCTACTTTTACCTCCTTTGCAAACTCCCGCGATTTTTAATCTCGCACGCGTCAGGAATATCGTGTCGATAATATCGTGGACTGCGACCCTGCCAGGCTGTAGAGTATTCGGTGAGCGTGGGCGAGCCTGGCCTTGTAAAAAAACCAACAAAACCTGGTTACTGAAAAGTGCTGCGAACTTTACATACATATATAGGTCGCGACCTGCTGCGGATAACGTGTCTCTCGGTCGTGTCTTTTACGATGGTGATGACGGTATTCGCCATCATCGAGCCGCTGCGCAAAAGTGGCCTGGCTGCGGGGCAGGTCGGCATGTTGTTTGGCTATACGCTGCCGGTGATGGTTACCCTCACCCTGCCTTTCGCCGCCCTGTTCGCCACGACCATCGTCTATGGCAGATTCAGTCAGGATCGCGAGATGCTCGCCTGCCGGGCTAGCGGAATTTCGGTTTTCGCTATGCTCAAGCCCGCCCTGGCACTGGGCTTGGGCGTTTCGATTATCACGCTGACGCTGACGAACTTCGTATCCCCGGGCATGGCCCGCCAGGCCCAGCGAACCGTTATGCAGAATATCCGGCGAATCGCCTATCATCTGATCCAAAAAGAAAGCCATGTCAAATTCGACAAGGGTTCCAACACCATCATCGTCCACGCGACGCAGGTGGACGAGGACA
>QNCB01000266.1 GCA_003644335.1 Planctomycetota bacterium
ATAAAGCCCCGCCAAAATACCCAGGAGCAAAAGCTGCCAGATTTTCGTATTGGCTTTGCTTACGCCCAGCTTGGATATAGCGAAAGTAACGTCCTTATGACTCAAACTCGGATGATACGCTTGCGGCTTGTCCATCGGTTTTCCTTAGAAAAAGTTATCAGTTGTCAGTTATCAGTAAAAGAAAAAGAAAAAAACGGCACCCAACTTGGTTACTGGCTCAATGGACAATCCCCATGGCTACCCAATCCTTTTTTTATCAAAAAAAATCCGTGTAATCTTCTTTAAATCCGTGTAACCCATGGACTCCTATTCCCTATTTGCCTATTGCCTATTCCCCTGAAATAATTTGTAGTAGTGGTTTTGGTCTGTCGGTTTCCGGTACGAAACTGGGTCTTGCTGCCCATGGCGTGGCTGACAGTACGCCTGTCAGGTCCATCCAGTGTTGCAGGCGTGCTGGCTTCAGGCCCCATGTCATGTGGAAATGATTGGCTGGGGCGTATTGTTTGTACTCGCCCATTGTCGCGTATTTCGGCGTAACAAACGTGTGAGGCCAATTCCAATTCGATGTATTGGCTACGGCCTGGGCCAGTTCCGCCGGCAACTCGACGGTGGTTGCCTCGTCCCAGACCAGTGCGAATTTGTCGGTGGTTTGACAGTACGCCATTCGTCCGGCGACTCCTGTAATGCCGCCGGGCGAGAAGAACGTTACGCTGTTTCCGCCGCCCGGGAAGTAGCCCGCCTCAGCTATCGGCATGGAGACGTTTTTCATGCACGCGGTCATCGAGGCCCCCGGAGCCGCTGCCCAGTTGAAGCTGGCAGAGCCTGAGTTATCGCCATCAACGAAGCCTCGCTGCGCCCACAGGTCGTTCTTGCTGAACTTGATTTTCATCTTCTCCGCCAGGGATTGAATCTCGCTCGGCTCCCAGACTTTTCGGAAGTCCATAAACAACGGCGGATTGCCGCCCGAAAGCCAAGTGAACACCAGCTGCGTCAGCAACCCCTGAACATCCGCTTCGGTCGCATAGGGCAGGGCGGGCTTGGCGCCGTTGTGGTCGAAGGTGCTGTTGAAGAGCGACTCCATCGGGTCTGCTACGGGCAGGGGATTGCCCATTGGCTCGGAACCCCATTCGAGTTGGCTCATAAACCCGCCACCGACCGCGTTAAGCTCAGCCATGACGTCGCGTACTATAAGGTACATCGCCAGCGACTGATTGAACCGCTCGCTGTCAGCCTCGCCGGACAGCTCGACTCGTTGGCCGACGTGGCGGTCGACCCACTTTCGCAGTGCAACGAGTTCCTTGGCGTCGTATGCTTTTTTCAGCAGCATGTCTGACAGGAGCTTCATATCCAGCCTGGTAATCTCCAAGCCAAACGTCTTCCGCGTCGGCAGAATATGGGCCAGTGCGGTTTCCATGCCCATCGAGTCGTGCCCGAAAACCACGACCCGCCTGCCCTTCAAGCCAGCTGTGGTCAGAGCACCATAACACCAGTCGATAAGAGCCTCAGTCGTGGCCGGGGTCATTTTGGGGTTCTGTCCCGTGTCAGGCCAGCTGCCCACATTCAGCGCAGTCAGGCGACCCGTCTGGGCCAGGGCACCGTTGACGGCATGGGCATATACCACGCCGGGCTTCGGGCCTGAGTTGCCGCAGGTTATATTCACCGGCACGTCGGCTGGCAGCTGGGCCAGGAGACTCATAAGCGTCAGCTGCGGAAAGGCCCAGGTGTCCGGCGTGCAGATAATCGCGTCAACCCCAGCGGTGCGAAACTGCCGGGCGACCAGGTCAGCTTGCTTTTCGCCGTCGATCAGCACTGGCGAGTAAACCACGTTCACCGGCGTGCCGTCGGGCATTTTCACGCCCTTGGCGACGGCTTCTGCTACCATCTGAACGATATTGACGCAGCGGCTACGCGACTCGGCGTCGATGCGCGGGTCCGACGTGGCACACACGCCAAAAGTTACAGGCCTGCTCTGGGCCTTACGCGATGCGGGAAGTTTTTTCAGGTTATCCAATGTCTTAGCCATTCCGTTTTCTCCTGCGATAAGTGCGTCTCTGCTAATCGACAAGCGCTCTAGAATATCACGCCAACCCCCCGCTGACAAGAGGCCAGATGCGAGGAAAAAATATCCGTTCTCCCCTCGGCGGGCCTGTTGGTGTATCATGCTGGTCTATGAGCGAGGCTGCGGAAAAAATCAGCTCCATGCCCATCGGCGTGTTCGACTCGGGCCTGGGCGGGCTTACGGTGTTGCGGGAACTTTTCCGCACCATGCCCGGCGAGGACATCGTCTACCTCGGCGACAGTGCCCGCGTGCCATACGGCATAAAGTCGCTCGAAACCGTCCGGCGGTTCGCTGTGGAAGACGCGGCGTTCCTCAGCCGATTCGACCCCAAGCTGATAATCGTAGCTTGCAACACCGCCAGCGCCGCGGCTATCGACGCGGTACGGGCCTCGACCGCGGCGCCGGTTGTGGACGTCATCGCACCAGGGGCCTCGGCCGCACTGGCGGCAACGCCCGGGCCTATCGGTGTATTGGCGACCGAAGCTACCGTCGCCAGCGGTGCCTATCAGCAAGCCATCGCAGCTGTGGACCCAGCTCGGAAAGTCCTCGCCACCGCGGCCCCGCTACTCGTGCCGATAGTAGAGGAAGGCCGGCCTCAGGACGACCCGATAGTAACGCATGTGCTGTGCGATTACCTGCGAGGCTTGCAGCGACTTAGGCCTGGCGCGCTGATTTTGGGTTGCACACACTACCCTCTCCTGGCCGGGGCGATAGGCAAACTCATGGGGCCTGACACGCAGCTAATCAGCAGCGCCGCCGCAGCTGGGGCTGAGGTGAAACGAAAACTCGCCGAGCAAAATTTGCTGCACCCTGCCAAAATCCCAGGCCATCTGCTATGCTATACAACCGACAACCCGAAACGCTTCGCCGAGCTGGGCGAGCGATTCGCAGGCCGGGCCATTGACCGGGTTGAATATGTCGGCACAGACGAACTGAAAACCGAAGCCAGGATATCTACAAGCGAAAATATATGCGAATGAAACGAGCGAATTTTACGAACCTTTTGCTGCTGTTGGCCCTGGGGGCCTCGGCCTGGCCGGTCGGCTGCGGCAGTAAGGACAAGAGCGTATACACGCTGGATTATCAGGTTAAAAAGATGTTCGGTGCCGAGAGCGTTACCCCAGCCCAGCAGGCCGCGATGGCTTTCGACGCCAACGATCCCGACATTCGCAGGACAGCTATCGAACTGTTGTCCCGCAAAAAATGGGCCTTGCGAGACCCGTATCTTAAGAGGTTCGCCCAGCTCACCAAGCCAGGCCTGGAGAAAGACCCGTCCGTCCGGGCTGTGGCTGTGCGGGCACTAGGCAAGGCGCGGAACCGAAAATACATGCCG
>QNCB01000267.1 GCA_003644335.1 Planctomycetota bacterium
GAACGCGCCCGCATCGTCGGTTTGAAGAAGTTCGTGCAGATCGGGACGATTTGTGCCTATCCGAAGTTCACGCCGGTTCCGTTCAAGGCGGCAGACCTCTGGGCGGGCTACCCCGAGGAGACCAACGCGCCATACGGCATCGCCAAAAAGGCCCTGCTCGTGATGCTCCAGGCCTATCGCGCGCAATATGGTCTCAGCGGCAGCTTTCTCCTGCCGGTGAATTTGTACGGGCCTGGCGACAACTTCGACCTGCAAACCAGCCACGTTATACCAGCCCTTATCCGCAAGTTCGTCCAGGCCAGGCGGCGGGGCGAGGAGACGGTGGAAGTTTGGGGCACAGGCTCAGCTAGCAGGGAGTTTTTCTACGTGGACGACTGTGCCCGCGGAATAATTCTCGCTACGCAGCAATACGACGACGGCGAGCCTGTGAATCTCGGAGCTGGGTTCGAAATAACCATCAAAGACCTGGCGGAGAAGATAAAACAGCTGACGGGCTTTGACGGCGAGCTTGTCTGGGACGCCACCAGGCCCGATGGCCAACCCCGCCGATGCCTGGACACCTCCCGCGCGAAAGAGCGTTTCGGTTTCTCTGCCGAAGTAGGCTTCGACGAGGGCTTGCAGCGGACAATCGATTGGTATTGCAACCAAGAGCAGGATTGAAATTTTCGCCGATTTATGGTAAAATCACAGCGAAGTTGGTCGCAACCTGTATGCTGTTCGCACCATGAGGTTCTTGAAGGACTTAAAGAATTTTTAGGTGGCAAAACAGCAGCTTCGCGCTCTTCATGTGCTTCATGGTGAACTTTGCGTAGCCTGGAATGGCTATGAATTTTAATTAAGTTCCACAAGTATGCCGATATAACTGTTTATCTCGGACGGTTTTTTTCTGCTGGGGCAAAATAGGCCGTAACTTTGTCGACAGTCGTGGGTTAAAAATCACAAAGCCCCGCAGCCGACGGGGACGGAGTCTATTCAGGCCAGGATATCCCACCACTGAATACTGACAACTGACCCGGCATTTATTTGCAGTGTTGGATAGCTGTTCAATGAGTTGACTAAACGATATACGAGAGTAGAGTTTTTGTAAGACGACATCGCCCAGCGGGCTGTTGCTATGGCAATTATAAATATCGGCGAATTGACTACTGAATTTCCCGATGATTTTAGGCAAATGCATTCGCATATACCCTGGCGAAAGATCAAAGGCCTGCGAAACATCATGGCTCACCGGTATGAAATAGTCGATTTCGAGGATGTCTGGGAAACGGCAACAAGAAGCATTCCAGAACTGGAAATACACCTGCAAGAAATACCCGCCAACTGATCCTTCCTGTTTAAAACACATTTTTCTTTCGTGTTTTCCGCGTTTTTCGTAGTTTTAAAACATCAGTGTACATTCGTGGTTCGCTTTTTCTATTGAATACTGAATACTGACTTCTGAATACTGACTTCTGTTTTTAATGGTCGACATCCAAAAAATCCAGGCTGAGATTGTCGAGCGACTCAAGCCGCTCAAGCCGGAGAAGATTACTTTTACAAAGTGGATATATTGACGAATGGCAAGGTGCTTTATGCCGAATAAAACCGCTGTGAAAGAATGGCTTGTCAAAGCGTATCACGACTTAAGCTCCGCTCAGGTTCTGTATGAACATCAGTAAAAGCAATCAAATCGTCCTGAGAAAAATTCTCAAAGAAATATCGGTCATCAACGAGCTGACTAATACTACTTCGCGATGTAGTACTAATGAGGCAGACAAATTATGGCTACGATCCAGCTACCGCAAGACTTCAAAGATTTTTTGAGATTACTAAACTCAAGCGAAGTCGAGTATTTGGTAATCGGTGGCTATGCCGTAAGCTATCACGGCTACCCTCGCAGCACGGGCGACATAGATATCTGGGTGGCGATTCATCCGAAAAATGCGGGAAAAATCGTTGAAGTCCTGAAGGAGTTCGGTTTTGCCGGGCAGGAATTGTCAGCTGATTTGTTTCTCGAAAAAAACCAAATTATCCGCATGGGCTTGCCACCTATCCGAATCGAGATATTGACATCGATTTCGGGGGTGGAGTTTGGCGACTGTTATGATTCACGCATAACTGATATCGTTGATGGCATTGAGGTAAACCTTATAAATTTGGAAAATCTCAAGAAGAACAAAAAGGCTGCTGGGCGACATAAAGACTTAAATGACATGGAAAGTTTATGATAAAAATGGCCTGCACCCTGGATAAAAACGCGTTTTCGATTGGGTCTTTGCACGGAGAATCTGACGAGAAAAGTTTCTGGAAGTCGCAATCGCCCGCTCAGCGTCTTGAAGCACTGGAACTAATGAGGCAGATAAATTATGGCTACGCTTCAACTACCGCAAGACTTCAAAGATTTTTTGAAATTACTAAACTCAAGTAAAGTCGAGTATCTGGTAATCCACAGCTCGCCTCTTTGCTGAATCCTGACTCCTGCTTTTAATAACTCTAACTTGAATAGGTGAAAAATGATCAAAACGTTACTGGAAAAAATCGCGTCTAACAAAGCTTTGATTGGGGTTGTTGGCCTGGGCTATGTAGGCCTGCCACTGGTCCGCGAGTTCACCCGAGGCGGAGCAAAGGTGCTGGGCTTCGACGTGGACGACAAGAAAATAAAGGCCCTGACAGCGGGCCGAAGCTACATCGAACATATCCCCTCCAAGGTCGTAAAAGACATGGTCAAAACAGGCCTGTTCTCCGCGACGACCGATTTCCGCCAGCTCGCCAAGCCCGACTGCATCCTTATATGCGTGCCAACGCCGCTTAGCAAAATGCGCGAGCCAGACCTCAAATATGTCGAAGCCACCGCACGGGCGATATCCAAAGTGCTCCGCAAAGACCAGCTTATCGTGCTGGAATCCACGACCTATCCGGGCACGACCCGCGAGGTAATGTTGCCCATCCTCGAAGAGTCAGGCCTGAAGGTCGGCAAGGATTTTTACCTGGCCTTTAGCCCAGAGCGCGAAGACCCAGGCCGAAAAGATTACTCGACCAAAACCATCCCAAAAGTCGTCGGCGGGTTCGACAAAAACTCCCTCGCCGCATCCGTAGCCTGCTATGAATTGGCCATCGACACCGTCGTGCCGGTCAGCTCTTGCGAGGCAGCCGAGGCTTGCAAGATTCTCGAAAACACTTACCGCTGCGTGAACATCGCGTTGGTGAACGAGCTGAAGGTTCTCTTCGACCGCATGGACATCGATGTGTGGGAGGTCATCCGGGCCGCAGCTACCAAGCCGTTCGGGTTCACCGCCTTTTAAACCGGGCCGGGCCTGTGCGGACACTGCAAACCGATCAACCCGCTCTACCCTTCATGGAAAGCCTGCGAGTATGGCATGTACACGCGGTTCATCGAACTGGC
>QNCB01000268.1 GCA_003644335.1 Planctomycetota bacterium
GGCGGTGGTCGCTTCGAGGGGGAGGTTCGGGAATCGGCCACAAGGCGGGACCACTCGCCTGATGATCGCTTGGAACGTCAGGAGCAGGTTGCTCGACCGGCGGCGGCATGCCTGCGCGCGATTGGAGTCGTGCCAATGCTTTGCGAGCGGCGGCGTTGTCTGGGTTGAGCGTCAATGCCTGTTGCAGACACCCGACCCGTTCTGTGTCGGTCTCGACCACGCCGCTCATCCAGAGCCAGGCCTGCTCATTGTATGGGTTGGCCTGCAATATCTGATCCAGAAGCTGCCGCGCTTCGGCCTTGCGACCGGCGCGGGCGGCGGCAGTGGCTTGTTGGAGTAGCCGTTGCTCACTCATGCCGTTCTGTCATTTCTATTCTGCCTTTGAAAGCGCTGCTTGGCTTGCCACCATCTCTCGATCTGTTTCTTGTTCAGCAACAGGATGGCCGCTTGGATACCCAGCGCCACGAGGCCGATCACATCAAAGATCAGTATTGTCTCATCCATCATCTCGCCAAAGAGCAGTATTTGTCCGTTCATCAAGTTCATTTTCAGCATAGGTTTTCCGGTATGTGGCGAAGCATCCGTCAAGCACCTTGACAATTGAATAAAAATTGAGTATTCATTGGGTAAATCACCGAGACCACAAGATTCACGAGGGATTACCCGATGGATACTACTGCTTTCCTCAACGACGCCACGCTGAAACCTCAACCCGGCGGCGTCGAGAACCCAAACGGCGGCTACCACATTCACATCCGGCTCGACGAGCGCAGGCCGGACACAACACTCAACCGGCTTCTCAATCCCTGTCCGGCAATGCCCTCGGGCACGCCAGTGTTGATCGAGATGTCGGTGTTCGAGGACTGCGTCCTCTTTGCGCTCCAAGGCAGCGAGGCTATCGTGATACACGTCGGCGACCCGCGAGCAGCAGGGAGCGTGGTGTTCTTCTACCACGCCGACGGTGCCCTTTGGCGAGCAGTGCCTCTGGAGCAGTTGAACCCCGGTTGGGTGTCCGGAACGTACCGTTTTCGGGGCGACCTGCGCAAATTCGATGCCCGCCTGGCTCGTATGCGTTCTCGGCCAGCTCGCGCGCCCCGGCAAACCCGCCCCACGTTCTGGGCGACCATGGGATGGCGAGATGCCGTGGTCTACGTCCCGCTGGGGTTGGTCTGGCGGATGCAGAGTTGGCAACATAGCTCCCTGTCCCAGCCATCCGTCGCCAGGCCCAACGAAGAACAAGTAGAGCAGTTGAGTCAAGCCTACCCATCCGACGTACAGCAACTCTTGGCCGTGCGAGAGCAATGCGAAAAGAAAGGCACTTACCAGATCGGTGGTCTCAACTTGCTGCTGAACTACGTGGAGCGCATCGGCCTGGTGGAGATCGTGAACCGCTACTGTCCCCGGGATGGGAAGATGTCCGATGGCACGGTGATCGCCGTGCTGGTCATCAACCGTTTGCTGTCGCCCTGTGCCTTGAGGCGCATAGACGAGTGGGTGACCGACACTGGGTTGCACCTCCTGTTGGGGATAGCCGACCCCGAGATGCTCAACTACGACCGTTTGGTCGATGCGCTGTTCGCCGTGCATCCCCACTGGCAGACCATCGCCACCGAGATCACCTTGCGGGCAGTCGAGGTGTTCCAGTTGAAGATCGACACCATTCATTACGATTTGACCTCGGTCTTTTTCCACGGCGAGTACGAAGGAAGCGACTGGGTGACCTTTGGTTATTCGCGGGACAAACGTCCCGACAAGCGGCAAGTCAACATCGGCATCAGCGCCACCGACGATGGAGAAGTCGTGCTCCCAGGCGGTAGTGGTGTCTATTCGGGGGACACCAACGACGGCACCACTACGGTACCGACGCACAAACGTCTGCACGAGTTGTTCCAACGCAGCGATCTGTTGGTGACCGGAGATAGCATCATGCACGACGCCAAGAATATGCTGCTCATCTCTCGCGCCCACGGGCGTTTCCTCGGCCCGCCGAAGATGACGAAGCACATCCGCAAGGAAATGGCAGCTTGCGCGGAAGACGAATTCGTAACCTTGCCCGCCAGCACGGACAAGGCCGGACACGAAATCAAAGCTACATTCCGCCGCCTGTGGTTCGAGGCCAAGATGAAAATGACCCCGGCCGAGCGTGAGCGGGAAGTTGCCCGGCGTAAGCGGCTGGGCATTGGCGGACGATGCCCCGTCTACCGCGAGGTGCATTACTGGATGCGCGCGGCCATCATCCTGGATACTGAGCGTCAAAAGACAGACGCGAAACGTCGCCGCAAGCGCATCGAGGCATACGAGTCCAAGCTGAAGTGGACGCTCGATCATCTCAACAAAGGGCCCTACTACAACGATCCCGAATGGGTATCCGGACACCTGGCGGACTTGGCGCATCAGTTCAAAGATGTGCGCACTTTCGTGAAAGTTGATTTCGCCATTCAGGACGGGACGATGAGTCTGACGTACGAGCGGCGTCCCGACCGGATCGCCGAAGCAGCGAAGCAGGATGGGCGCTGGGTGCTCGTTACCAATCAGCGCCGCGAGCAGGGACAATCGGTCACTGACTACCTGGACTGGATGTGGACTGTCTACAAGAATCATCGTCACGTAGAGCGGCGGATGCGGAATCTAAAGAGCGACCTGCCCATTCGGCCCATTTACTTGCACCGAGACGATGCCATCGTCTCGCTCTGCTTCGTCGGCGTGGTCGCTCTGATGGTCTACACGCTGGTCGAGCGAGACTGTCAAGTCAATCCAGTTCTGGTCGAAGCGGGATTACGCACCACCGACGAGGTGCTGAATGCATTGGGTGGGTACTGCGTGGGTGTCCACCTCACGCCCTCGGGTTACGAGGTCTTTTGGCCCGACACGCCGACCGAGAAGCAAAATTTGATCTGGCGGCAGTTGCAGGTTCCCGACCCAGGGATCCGTATGCCTGATGTGCGCCCGGCCTCTCAGGAAGCCGATTTGACGCCCTTTTCCATTTCTTTTTCGAGTTTAAAGAGGACCAACGGGGACATAGTGCGGATCTGTTCGCGGTTCCCAATACTCAGATTTGTCTCTGGGGAATGCCCCGTGCCTCAATTTTGGATTGGTAAGGTGCTTATCGCGACATACCTGTTTTGTTATGCTGAAAATGAATTCTACTACCCCAATCGTGAGCAAGCAAAACGGATTCAGCAAACACTTGAAACGCTCTATACTGGAGTAGGTGGCGAATACTACTATGGCGACAAAGCGTGGGAGTACGTAGAGGAGCAAACTGGTATTGATTTGAGAGCGATACTGGAAAAGCTCGCTGAGGAGAACGCCCGCAAATTATGAAGACTCAGGTCCATAAGGGTGATTGTTTAGAGATTCTCAAAGATTTTAACGAC
>QNCB01000269.1 GCA_003644335.1 Planctomycetota bacterium
GATAGCGGTCATCAGAGCCAGGGCTGTATGTGGCGACATGGGCCAGGCGAGGTGCTCCAGCAACTCCATTGTCATAAGCCCCGCTGATGCTGCCCCAGAGTCAACCCACCGCAGCGAACCCATGTTATCGCCAGTAGTGTGATGGTCGATAACGATGAGTTTTTCCTGCAGCCAATCTTCGCTTAGGGTTTTGGCCAGGTCGCCCAGTTGAGAATTGCTGCATGTGTCTATCAGCGCCACAGCCTCTGCCCGCCTGGCCATAACCTGGAATTGATCAGCCTCTGCCAGGGTCGGAAAACTGCCGTTGAAAAGAAACTTGTACCGCCAGGGGACATGCTCCGGCAGGAACAGCTCGACCTCCTTGCCCACAGCCTGACCAGCAGAGGCAAGAGCAACCATCGCCCCCAGCCCGTCGCCGTCGGCATGGATATGCGTCAGGCACAAAATCGACTTCGCCCCGCTCAGCCGATCAGCTATCTTTTCCATCTCGTTCATCATCGCTCCGTTACTTTAGTCCACGGATTACATGGATTGAAAAGAGATTCCACGGATTTTCTTTTGATTAAAAAAAAAAAACGGTGTAATCCATGGACCCTTGGTGGACCTTGGATATTTGGTCATTGGATATTTTTTAGTCACCCGTCATTCAATAACTCGTGCCCTCGCCGTTGACGCTGTTTGAGCCTGACCGGTCCGCTACGACCGCAGCTTTCATAGACTCCCAGTCGTCGAGGGTTATCATGCACTCGCGGGCCTGGGAGCCCTTATGGCTTCCCAGTATCCCAGCGACGCCCATCTGGTCGATAATCCTGCTGGCCCTGCCATAGCCCACGCCCATCCGTCGTTGTAACAGCGAGACGCTGCCGCGCTGAGAAGCCAGGACAATCTCCACCGCTTTGTCGAACAGCTCGTCGCGGTCGGCGCTTAGCTCGCCGGCACTGCTAGACTGGAGATTCATAAGCTCGGGGTTGAAGTTCTGCTGGCCATTGTTTTGCAGCTCGGTAACGATGGCGTGAATTTCCCTGTCGTCCACATAGGTACACTGTGCCCGAACGAGTGTGCTCGTGCCGGGCTTGAGTACCAGCATATCGCCCTGGCCAAGAAGCACCTCGCCGCCTTTTTGGTCGAGCACGATTCGACTTTCCTGGCCTGACGCCACGCGGAAACTCACGCGGCAGGGCATGTTGGATTTTATTAGCCCGGTTACCACATTGGCGCTGGGCCTTTGCGTCGCGAGCACAAGGTGGATGCCGACCGCCCGGGCCTTTTGGGCGATGCGGATAATCAGCCCTTCGACCTCTTTGCTGGAGGTCATCATAAGGTCAGCCAACTCGTCGATGATGATAACGTAAGCTGGCAGATGGGTTATGATTTTAGCGCGCTCTTCCTCGCTCTGGGCTTCGAACCGCTCATATATCTGGGCCTTGGTGAGCTTGTTGAACCCCTCGATGTTGCGTACCTTCGCTTCGCGGAGCAGCTCGTACCGCTCATCCATTTTCACCGTCGCCCACTCGAGAATATCCTCCGCCTTTTTCATATCGTTGACGGTCGGGCACAGCAGATGCGGCAGCTTCTCAAACGCCGCCATCTCTACCATCTTCGGGTCGACCAAAATAAATCGCAAATCTTCGGGCTTGCGGGTCATCAGCAGCGATGTGATTATCGCGTTTATGCAGACGCTCTTGCCCGAGCCTGTCGTGCCGGCGATGAGCATGTGCGGACACTTAGCCAGATCCAACACGATAGCGTTGCCGCCAGCGTCCTTACCGAGATACATCGGCAGTCGCATCTTTCGCTCAGCCTGGCCTTGTAGCCTCATCAGCTCCTTCAGCCTGACAATCTCCTTGTCCAGGTTTGGCACCTCGATGCCGACGGTGTCCTTACCGAACCTCGGCGGGACGATCCGCACACCAGGCACAGCCAACGAACGAGCGATGTCCGTAGCCAACCCCGCCACATGTGCAACCTTCACCCCCGGGGCCAGGGACACCTCGAACAGCGTAATCACCGGGCCTGTCATGTAACCCACGACATTGGCTTCGATGCTAAAGTCGTCCAGCGTCTGCTGCAAAACGAGTTTCCGCTGGGCAGCCTGGACTTCCGCGATTTCGTTATAGCCGCCGACAGGCTCTTCCAGCAGATCGATCGAAGGCAATTCATAGTCGCGCTGCTTCTGCGACACTTTCGCGGGTGTCTTGCGAGGTTTCTTGGCTGGGGCTGGCGACTTTTTTGCGGGGGTCTTGTCGCCCCAGGCAAACAGGCCCGTGGACTTGCCCCGGGCAGGGGGTGAAGATTCCGCGGGGTCTTTGCCTGGCGATTTTTTGGCCTGGCCTTGGCTGGGCACGTACCTATCCCCGCCCGCATCGCCAGGCCGATCCGTCAACTTCGCTGTAGGCCTGATAGGCTCGATGCCAGGCACAGCCACGCGCGACACTCCGAGATTCCTCGCCACCGTCTGGGCAGCAGCGGATGTCGTAGCCGACTTTCTGCCAAGCCTGCTCCAGGCGAAACTCGTCTTGCGGCTTCGCCATCGCGACTGGATTCGCTGGGCGAGTTGCTTGATAAGGTTGTCCGCCACGAACAGCAAGCCGATGCAAAACGCGATTGTGAGTATGACGACGCTGCCGACCTTGCCGAGCTTTTCCAGCAGAAATCCGCCCGTCGCTGTGCCCAATATTCCCGCATAGCCTTCGACGACCTCGCCGGGCCAGGTTGGGCTGTGCAGGAACGCCCCCACGCTGCACGAGGCCGTCAGCAGCACCAGGCCAATCACTCGCCAGGGCACCTCGGATATCCGCTTGCCGACAAGCATTACAATAGACCAGACCGTCAGCAACGCCAACGCTGCATACGACCCGACGCCCATCCAGTATCGCAGTGCGTAGGCCAGGTAGCTGCCCGTGATGCCGACGCGATTTGCCACCGGCGACCTGGGCGGATATATCGCACTGCTGGGCGGGTCAGCCGGGTCGAAGCTCAACAAACTAAGCCACGCCAAAACCACCACGCCCAACAAAAGCAGCGTCAGACTATATCGCCAAAATCGGCCCGTCGCCGAACGATCCGTCGCCGAACCAGGCCCCGCCCGCCCGCTGGGAGACTTAGCTGATTTTCCCGTTCGCGGGCTTCGCCCAGATTTATTTTTCCTAGCCATCCTGGCCTCTCTCCATCCGTGAAAACAGTTATCAGTTATCAGTTATCAGTAATCAGTAATCAGTAACAGCAGAAACAAAAACAAATAGCCTGGGAGTAAGTTACTCAAACTGACCGATTTTCAGCAATCCAACCGCGGGGTTGTTGACTGGTTGATTAGTTAACTGGTTAACTGGTAAAAGATTACAAAACAAATACGCCAAAGCTCTCTGTCCAGATAAGA
>QNCB01000270.1 GCA_003644335.1 Planctomycetota bacterium
CGATTGTCATCAACGAAGCTGCGGACTTGCGGGAGGTGCATCTTGACCTGGTAACGGGCTTTCCGAATATCCAGTTTGGCGAGGTCAACAGCCCGGTGGCGATGAGCCAAAATATCGAGGGTTTTCTCCGGTCGCTGACGACAGGCCGAAGTGAATCGAACAGGCGACGGGGACATATGATGCAACAGCGGGCTATGACGCACAACGTTGCGATGTATGAAGCTAATATAAGCGCACCCATGCCAGGCTACTCCACCGCCCGGAAGGGTATAGTCTCCGAAGACTTGTTCCTTTATCCCGTCAAGGATTTCACGCTAGCCAAGGGTGAGACAGCCTACCTGGGACTTTTCACCGCTGAGGTGCCTTACAAGCACATATACACGTGGAAAATTCCCGACATGCTCGACAAGGACGAGCGATATCGACGCAGTCGCGGGGAGAAGGACAGGCAGGCTGCTCAGGAGGTATGGCATTGCTGTCGTTTGGTAAACAATATGAAGATGCCCTGGACTACGGCGCCTGCGGAGTTCGTCCAGGCTGGGCAGTTTACGGGGCAGGACGTCTGCTACTATACCGTCCCCGGAGCCAAGACCACGATACGCATCAATCGAGCGATGAACGTGCTGGCAGAGGAAGCTGAGCTGGAGGTGGGGCGTCAACGCAGTGCTACGAAGTTTTACGGGTACAGGTATGACCTCGTAAAAGTGAAGGGCGAACTGAAGCTGCAGAATCGTCTGGGCAAAACCGCGACGGTGGAAATAACGAAAAATCTTTCCGGCAAGGTGCTCCAAACAGCTCCCCAAGCCAAGGATATACCCACAGCTAAGGGGCTGAAACGGGTGAATCCGCGTCATGTGCTTGTGTGGGAAATTGAACTCAAGCCAGGCCAATCGCAAACCCTGTTGTACACCTACGAAGTATACGTCCGCAATTGAGCACGAAGTCAGCTTGATCGCTCGGGGCGAGGAACAAAAGATGTCGGACTCTTGGGCTGTAGAATTTGACGACGTAAGTTTCGCCTATGGCGCCGCGACGGTGCTGGAGGGGGCAACCTTTCACATCCCACCCCGCAGCCTGGCGGCGGTGGTCGGGCCAAACGGCGGGGGCAAGACGACCATGTTGAAGCTCATGCTGGGCTTGCTGGCTCCGGACAGTGGGCAGGTTCGCGTGCTTGGCGAAAAGCCAAGCCAGGCTCGGCGGGCAGTGGGCTACATGCCGCAACACTCGCTGGCTGACTTGCGATTCCCCGTCAATGTAATGGATGTCGTGCTGATGGGCAGGGTGTCGGCGGGGCGATTGTTCGGGCCTTATTCTCGGGCAGACCGCGACGCAGCTGCCGGCGCGCTGGAGTCGGTAGGCCTGGGGGACCTGGCTGGGCGAAACTTCGCTGCCCTGTCCGGCGGGCAGAGGCAACGCGTGCTTATCGCCCGCGCGATAGCCCCCCAGCCCGAGCTGCTGTTGCTGGACGAACCCACCGCCAGCCTGGACATGCGGGTTGGCTATGAGTTTTACGACCTGCTGGCTGAGTTGAATCAGCGGATGACAATTCTTATAGTTTCGCACGACGCGGAGTTTGTGTCCCAAGCGGTTACCACCGTGGTTTGCGTGCAGCGGAAGGTCAGCATCCACCCGACCGAGGACGTTACCGACGAACTTATCGGCGAGCTGTATGGCAGGCCCGTTCGGCGAGTCCGCCATGAGCATAATTGCGTTGGGCTGGGTTGTCAGGGGCAGGTGCACCGATGAGCGAATTCTTCCACGCGTTGATGACTCAGCCTTTCCTGCAAGTCGCACTTGCCGGCGGAATCCTGGCCAGCGTCGCCTGCGGAATCGTGGGCAGCTACGTCGTAGCCCGACGGATAACGTACATCGCCGGCGGCATTGCCCACTGCGTTTTAGGAGGCATGGGAGCGGCGTATTGGCTGCGACACGCCAAGGGTTGGGCGGGCTGTGAGCCTATCTACGGCGCGGTGGCATCGGCCTTGCTTGCCGCGGTGATTATAGGCTGGGTTTCCCTCCGGGCTAAGCAATGGGAGGACACCATCATCGGCGCGCTCTGGGCTATGGGCATGGCTGTCGGAGTGTTGTTCATCGCCGCCACGCCGGGCTATAATCAGGATCTCATAGGCTATCTGTTCGGCAATATCCTCATGATATCCACGGGCGACCTTTGGCTGATAGCGGCTTTGGACTTGCTGGTCGTGGCGGTGGGGCTTGGCATGTACAAACAATTCCTGGCTGTCTGTTTCGACGAGGAATTCGCACGCACGCGAGGGGTGGCTGTGGACGCGTATTATATATCGCTGCTCTGCCTGACAGCTCTGACGGTCGTGCTGCTGGCAACGGTGGTTGGCATCGTAATGGTAATCGCGCTGCTGACCTTGCCCGTAGCTATCGCGGGGGTTTTCGCCCGGCGACTGTGGCAGGTGATGATAATCGCGACGATACTTTCCATGGCCTTGGTAACCCTGGGCATGGCAGTGAGCTACTCGCCAGAGCTGCCGCCGGGCGCGACGATAATAACGCTGGCAGGGGGGCTGTATCTGCTGGTCGTCTCCGTCCGGGCGATCCTCCGCCGAGGCAAGGGGTGATTGCTATTTCGGATTTTTGATTTTTGATTTCGGATTTTCGCGGATGATTTTGTCGAAGCTGAAGACGTCCGCGAAGCATTCGATTAGCAGGGGTTTGATTTCCTCTACGCTGACAGCTCGGCCCAGGAGTTTGCTGAGCGACGTTACGCCCTTGTCTGTTATGCCGCAGGGCACGAACAAATCGTAAGCTGACAGGTCGTTGCAGACATTTAGCGCGAAGCCATGATAGGTCGTCCATCGTCGCACCGCCACGCCGATGGCTGCGACTTTTTCGTCGCCCACCCACACGCCGGTAAAGCCTTTCACTCTGCCCGCTGATATGCCGAATTTGCCCAGCAGCTGAATGACGGTTTCTTCCAGGTTTCGGACATAGCCTCGGACGGTCTGGCCCCCGTCGCGGTCTAGCTGGATTATCGGATAGCCCACGAGTTGGCCCGGGCCATGGGTGGTTACCTCGCCGCCGCGGGAGGCTTCGTGAATTTCGAACCCCCGGCCCAGCAGTGCTTCGCGCGATATTTGAAAGTCGCTTTCTCGTCCGCGTCTGCCTAGCGTTATCACCGGCGGGTCGTGTTCCACCAGCAACAGCCAAGCCCGCGGCAAGCTGTGCCCAGCCAACACACGCTGGAGTACAGCCATTTGTAAATCCAGCACAGGCCCATAAGCTGCCCGGCCAAAGTCATGCAGATATAATGTTGACATAACGTAGAGTCTACATATTCCGCAGATCAAAACCAGATTCCAGAATTTTTCTTTTCCGTGTCATTCCCGCGAAAGCGGGAATCCA
>QNCB01000271.1 GCA_003644335.1 Planctomycetota bacterium
CGGAGCTGTCAAGCCATCTTGTTATGGGATGGCTGAAAAAAAAGAAAAACTGGATTCCCGCTCCCCGATCGGGTCGAGGACAAGCTTCGCGGGAATGACAAAAAAACTCCGCAAAACAAGGAACAATGGATATTTGTGATGTTTTTTTTACTTGGATATTGGATATTCCTTGCTGGATATTGAATATTCAGAAAAAACCGCTGTTCATCCAGCGATTTTGCAACACGCTATATTTATCGTTATTCCTTATTATAGAAGAATTTGCAAAGCCATTTTCGGTTCTAGTTCATGGCGTTGCATGCCACCGGCCAAACGTGGTTGCAAAAACCGCAGCCATAGCACCGGCTGTTTACTCAAACCCCATTCGTGCCATTCGTTTTTATTCGTGCCATTCGTGTTCTGCTGTTTTTCCTGCTTTTCGACTTTTTTCTTTTCCCGCTTGCGTTGCATGGGGCAGGGCGGGTAAACTGCTCCCCCATGAGCGATGCAACAGATTTGCTGAAATCTCTCAGGGATACCACTGACGAGACGGAATTTTACACCCCCCAGCCGGACGGCTATCAGCCCGGCAAGACCAAGTATATAGCGGTATTCGGTACCGTTATGAGTGGCCTGGGCAAGGGTATATTCTCGTCGTCGCTGGCTAAGCTCCTGAAGGACAAGGGCCTACGCGTCAGTCCGATCAAGCTGGAGGGCTATCTCAATATAGACTCCGGAACGCTGAATCCCTTCCGCCATGGCGAGGTTTTCGTGCTGGACGACGGCATGGAAACGGACATGGACCTGGGCACCTATGAGCGGATGCTCGACCAGGACCTCTCTCGGCGGAATTTCACCACCAGCGGCCAGGTTTATCGAACTATCCTCGACCGCGAGCGGGCGGGGGGCTATCTGGGGCGAGACGTGCAGATGATCCCACATGTTACCGGCGAGGTGAAGATGCGCCTGCGCGAATTGGCGATGGAGACCGAAGCTGATGTCGTAGCTATCGAGGTCGGCGGGACGGTCGGCGATATCGAAAACGCGTTTTATATCGAAGCCCTGCGCGAGCTTTCGTATGAAGAAGGCCAGGACAATGTGATGTTCGTAGCTCTGACCTATGTGCTGGACCCCCCAGCCCTGGGCGAGCAGAAGTCCAAAGCTGCCCAGCTTGGCATTAAAAGGCTGATGGAGTACGGCATTCACCCGGACATGATAGCTTGCCGGGCTGAGCGAGAGGTGGACGAAAAAGTCCTCCAGAAAATCTCCGTCCATACCAATGTGCCGCGGAGTCGCGTGTTTTCCATGCACGATCTGCCTAGCATATATCTCTTGCCCGAGCGGATGCGACAGGCTGGGACGGACAACGAGGTCGTCCAGCTACTGGGCCTGGGCAGCAAGGTAAACTCGGCGGTCGAGATGAAAAACGCGGGCCAATGGCAGCAGTTCGCCAGCAAGATAGGCCAAGCCAAGGCGACCGTCCGCATCGGCATTACAGGTAAATACGTCGCCCTGCGCGACAGCTACGCCAGTATCATCAAGGCTTTGGAACACGCCGGCGTAGCCAACGACGTCAACGTCGATATCCGCTGGGTCGAGACCACCGAACTTGGCCCGGACGATGCGGCCCAGGCCTTGGCGGAGGTGGATGGCATTATCATCCCCGGCGGGTTCGGCATTCGCGGCACGGAGGGCAAGATAGCCTGCGTGAAATACGCCCGCGAAAATCTTCTGCCATATCTGGGCATCTGCCTGGGGTTCCAGGTGGCGGTGATAGAATACGCCCGCAACGTTTGCAACCTGGCTGGGGCTGGCAGCGAGGAACTTCAGCCTGACTGCCAGACGCCCGTTATCAGCATCCTGCCGGAGCAGAAGCAAATCGAAGGCCTGGGCGGCAACATGAGGCTGGGCGGTCAGGACGTGGAAATATCCCCCGACACCATGGCCCAGCAGCTGTTCGGCAGTACGTTGATCCGCCAACGGTTCCGGCATCGCTACGAGGTAGACCCGCGATATATTGATACGCTGGAAGAGGCTGGGCTGATTTTTTCCGGCCGACATCCGGAGCATCCGATAATGCAGATTCTTGAGCTGCCCGCTGAGAAGCACCCTTACTTCATGGCGGCCCAGTTCCACCCGGAACTAACCAGCCGACCACTTCGGCCTCAGCCTTTATTCGTAGGTCTGGTGGCAGAGGCAATGAAAAAAAAGTAGTCAGAAGACAGGATTCAGGAGTCAGGAGTCAGTAAAAACGAAAAACATGTAGCACAGCCGCCCCATGCTACGATGGATTGACAGCTCCGTAGGAGCGGAATCTTTGTAGTAACGCGATTGCGCGATGTTTAGCTCCGTAGGAGCGGCATCTTGCTGTTGGCCTATGGAACAATTTAAGATGTCGCTCCTACGGAGTTTGGTTCGAGGCTGTCTTTTTTCTACAAAGATGTCGCTCCTATGGAGCTAAAAAAACGGATAGCATTAGTGTCTATTCGTGTTTATTAGTGGTTCTTGCTTGCGAGAACAATTACGAACAAATTTGAGAAATCAGGAGATTGATATCATGGCAGAAAATGACAACGACGCATCGAAAATTATTGTGGACGACGACTGGAAAACCCAGGCCCAGGCAGAGAAGGAAAAACTTGCCGCCAAGGCTAAGGCTGAAGCAGAAGCAGCTTCAGGCCAGCCAGGCCAGGCAGGGGCTTCGGGCGAAGGGGGGCCTCAGAAATTGCCCCCGGCGAGTTTTTCGACCCTGGCTAATATGCTGCTGACAAATTGCGTCATGGCTCTTGGCGGCATGGAAGACCCCAAGACCAAGAAGCGGTTCGTGGACCTGGCGGTGGCGAAATTCTACATCGACAACATGGAAGTCTTGCAGGAGAAGACCAAGGGCAACTTGACGAAAGAGGAAAGCGCATTTCTCGAACGGGCACTGTACGAGCTGCGGATGAACTTCGTCCACATCACCGAGCAAGGCCAAAAGGTCGCCCCAGAAGACCTGCCGAAACCGGAGGAGTCGAAGTAGTCAGGATTCAGAAGTTGGGTAGCCATGTTTGGTCGCCAGTCGTGGGTTGTTGGCTTCTAACAGGATTTTTGTAGAGATGCGATGTTGGGTGGAAATTGAATATCCGATATCCAACAAGGAATATCCAGGTAAACTTTCGCGCTTTTTGTGAGGTATCATGCTTCCCGCGAAGAAAAAAAGTTGGGAATTGCCAATTGCTCGCAGCTTGTTGGAGTTTTTTGCTTTTATCCCTTTTCGCGGTTTTGGCGTGTTTCGTAGTTTACTTTGTTGTTGGCTGAGGGCTAATAATTTTTGTTTCAACCCGCAAAATTGGCTTGACAGGCTCGGGAGCTATGTTCATAATGCGTGGCTCTTTACCTTTAC
>QNCB01000272.1 GCA_003644335.1 Planctomycetota bacterium
GGGCAATTTAAGATGTCGCTCCTACGGAGCTTGGTTCGTGGCAGCTTTTTTCTACAAAGATGCCGCTCCTACGGAGCTAAAAAAAATGCGGATTGACATTCTGACGACCCAGCCGCAACCATGTATGTTTATTGGTTAAAATGTGACCAACGACCGTATTTCTGCCGTCTATGGGATGGCTGTGTTTTTAATTTTCGGATTTCGGATTGGGCTTGGCTATTGGATATTGCTCATTGGGCATTCAATGGTCATTGGGTATTTGGGCTTCGGAATTCGTCATTCGCTGTTTTTCCCTACTTCCCTATTTTCACGTCGTATAGTCGGCGTTTATGCTGATGTACTCTCTGCTCAGGTCGCAGGTCAGGGCTTGGAATTTCCCCTTGCCCAGGCCCAGGTCGCAGTCGATGACGACCTCGCCGCTGGCCAGGAGTTTCGAGGCGGTTTTCTCGTCGAACCGGCAGCCTTGCCCGCGGGCGAAAACTTTCACCAACTTCTCCGGCGAGCCTATCTTTATGGTGAGCGTTTCAGCTTGCACCTTGGCGGCGGACTTGCCCAGGGCCATGGCGACTCGGCCCCAGTTGGGGTCGGCTCCGTGGACGGCGGTCTTTACCAGCGGACTGTTAGCCACGCTCATCGCGGCAGCCTGGGCGTCGGCGTCGTTGCGTGCCCGACGAACCCGCACGCGGACAACCCGCGTAGCTCCCTCGCCGTCGGCTGCGATCTGCCAGGCCAACGCGTCGCAGACTTCCTGCAACGCTTCGCAGAACTTCGCGCAGGCTGGCGTGCCGGGTTTTATGTTCGGCATTTTTTTCGCAATTTTCGCGTTGGCTCCGCCAGCCAGGCCGGCCTGGCCACTGGCCAGGATGACAACCACGTCGGATGTGCTCTGGTCGGTGTCTACGGAGACGGCGTTGAAGCTCCCCCGCACCGCTCCCCGGAGCATCGTGCGGAGCACCGACGGGCTGATGGCTGCGTCGGTGGTGATCACGCCGATCATCGTCGCCAGGGACGGGGCTATCATGCCCGAACCCTTGACTACCCCCGCGACGGTAACCCCCCGGCGGTCGATGGTGGTCTGCGCCACAGCCGACTTTTCGCGCAGGTCGGTGGTCATCATGGCCTGGAGAAATGCAGCGTCGTTTCGCAGCCCCAGCGAGGCCCCAGCCTCGGCGATGCCCCGTCGGACTTTCGTCATCGGCAGTCGCTGACCTATCACGCCGGTCGATGCGACCAGAACTTTCTCCGCCGTCGTGTCCAAAGCTTTGGCAGTCAGGCAGGCCATGGTCTTGGCGTCGGCCAGGCCCGCAGGGCCGGTGCAGACATTGCTGTTGCCCGCGTTGATAACCACCCCTCGGATCTTCCCGCAGCCTCTGGGCAGCACCGACCGAATCCACTTTATAGGCTCGCCGATTATCTGGTTGCCGGTGGTTACCACCGCCCCGGCCAGGTCGCCAGTGCCCGCGATAATACCGAGGTCTCTCTTGCCGGACGGCTTGATGCCGCAAGCCGAGGCCCCGGCGACGAAACCTTTGGGCAAGGTTATATGTCTGGACAACTCTCTAAATTCTCTCTTCATGCCCTTCATGTTCTTCATGGTGCAAAAAATCCGAAATCCGAAATCAAAAATCCGCAATCAAAAAAGCCCCGTCGTTTCGTCCAGGCCGAACATTAGGTTCATATTTTGGATTGCCTGGGTGCTCGCGCCTTTTAGCAGGTTGTCCAGAGCGGAGAACAGCACGACCTTGCCCTTGGCCAGCCTGGCGGCGATGTCGCAATAGTTCGTGTCGCATGTGTACTTGGTTGCCGGCAGGGGGGCTGTCCGCACTCGGACGAAAGGCTTGGCTGCGTATGTCTGCTGGAGCGTCTCGACCAGTTTTTCTTCCGTAGCTCCCGCTGTGGGGTTGGCGTAGATGGTGCACAACATGCCCCTGTCCATCGGGGCCAGGTGAGGCTGAAATAATATCTCGGTTTTCGTGCCGCAGATGGCGGAGACCACCTGTTCCATTTCCGGCATGTGTCGGTGGACGCCCACGCCGTATGGCTCGAAGTTTTCGTTCCGCTCGGGGAAGTGCTGGGCCAGGCTCGGCGTTCTGCCCGCTCCGCTGATGCCGCTGATGGCGTTGACGATAATCCCGCCAGGCTCGATAAGCCCAGCCTGGAGAACCGGCGCGATAGCCAAGGCTGCACATGTCGGGTAACAGCCCGGGTTGGCTACGAGATTGGCCCCTGCGATATCTTCGGCGAAAAACTCCGGCAGCCCGTAAACCGCCTCAGCCAGCCCGGCTTGGTCGGTGTGCGGACAATACCACTTGGCATACTCGTCCGCGTCGGTGAGTCTGTAGTCCGCTGACCAGTCTATCACCCGCAGGTGAGCCTCGCGAAGAGCGGGGACATAGCTCATCGCTACTTTGTGCGGCACGCAAAGCATAGCCAAGTCTGCGCCGAGGGCTTTGATGGCGGAGATGTCGAACTTCTCCTGCACCAACTCGCTTTGCCCGCTTAGCAGCGGGTGAAAAGAATCGACAGGCCCAAGTTCGCCCTCAGGCCCGAACACAGCTACGACCTGAGCAACTGGGTGTCGGCCCAGCCAACGAATGGCTTCGAACCCCGCATAACCGCTGCCGCCAATGAGTACGATTTTAATTTTTTCGTTTTCTTTATTTTCTGTCACAATATCGGTTCCTGCTCTGCTTTTGTTTTCTTTTGTCATTCCCCAGCACTTATTTGCAGTTTGTTAAAACTATTGCCATAAGCCCGGAGACTTGCGGTATCTTAAACTTTTGCAAATAAGTGCTGGGGAATCCATTCTTTTTTTTCCGCTTTTACTGATAATTGACAACTGATAACTGACAACTTTTTTTTGCGGTGAATTATCGGTAGGGGTGGGATTCGAACCCACGGTACCCTTTCGGGTACGCTGGTTTTCAAGACCAGTTCCTTCAGCCGCTCGGACACCCTACCACTGTAATGATGCAAAGCCACGCCAACCGCAGCCGGCGCAACAGCCAATCCGCATAACTCTATATCCCAATGCCCGCCAGGTCAAGAATGTAGAATAGGCATGTAGGCAAATAGGCAAGTAGGGAATAGGCAATGAACAGCAGTCCACGGATTACACGGATTCTTTTTTTATCAAAAAGAAAATCCGTGAAATCTTTTTTTAATCCGTGGAATCTGAGGACCACGGCACCGGGCTGTTTTTGTTTTTCTAACAATTCATGTTTATTCGTGTCCATTCGTGTCCATTCGTGGTTCGCTGTTTTTCGACTGTGGAATCTGTGGACTCTTGACGATGATGGCTGGTTTTGACATACTTTCATTTGTCCAAGCCAGCTTTTGATACGGAAGGAACACCCATGATAA
>QNCB01000273.1 GCA_003644335.1 Planctomycetota bacterium
CACGGCCACCGATTTGGCTACCTTAACAGGTTTGGGTTTTGTCGCTGGTGCGGGTTTCTTTACAACTACCGGCGTGACTGGTTTAACGGGTTTCGGTGGCGGCGGAGGTTTCTTCACGGCCACCGATTTGGCTACCTTAGCAGGTTTGGGTGTAGGTTTGACCGTCGCGGGTTTTTTCACAACTACCGGCTTGGGCGCGGGCTTGACTGGCGTGGGTTTTTTCACAGCTACTGGTGCTACCGGTTTTGGTGCGGGCGTGGGTTTTTTTGCCACGGCTGGTACTGCGGGTTTTGGCGAGGGTTCCGGTTTTACCAGCGGGGTCGGCTCGACCATGCTGCGCGTCCACAATTTGGGCTTGGCGGGCGTGGCGGGTTTCGGCTCTTTCGGTTCTTTCGGCTCTTTCGGCTCAACCGCGCCCGGTGCCCAGGCTATCGGCTTGGCTGGTTTTGCGACGGGCACGGCGGGCTTTGGTGTGGGGGTTGGTTTGGCGGCTATTTTTGGCACAGCGGGTTTGGCGACGGGCTTGGCGGGCACGGCGGGTTTTGGTGTGGGAGCGGGTTTGGCAGCGACCTTCGGGGTAGCGGGTTTTGCGACGGGCGCGGGCGCAGCGGGCTTGGCCTTGGCGGTTACATCACCGCTGAGGTCGACAACACTCTGGGCTTCGTAGATAGCTAGCGAGAGATTTTTGTCCACCGCTACATCGCCCGTAATCCCGACGGCTTTGCCTACGTAGTCCCGCATCCCAACCGTGCCGGTGGTGTTCTGAACGTAGCCCAGGATGCGATAGGTCTTAGCATCGCGCACAACGAACCTCGGCTTGCCCGGCGTGCTGTACAGTTCGCTGATCTGCAGAATACCCTGCAAGTCATAGCTTTTTGGCCTGGGTTTCAGCGGCGTTTTCACCGCGGGGCCGGCGGGCTGAAGTGCTTCGCTCGCGATAGCAGAGGCTAGCTTCCGCTGTTTCGCAATGTCGATTTCCTCGCGGATATAGCCTAGCAGGGCTTGGTGAATTTGGCTGAACCTGCTGGCTTTGGGCACGGAAATTTTTTCCGCCCGCCCGAGCAAGGCCTGGAAGTTCCGCTTGTCGAGAGGCTTTTTGGACTCCGCGGCCAGGTCTCGCTGGAGCTTGCGGATTTGTCGTAGCGTCTGCGTCTCAGCCCGCACCGAACGAATAGCGCCTGGCTGTTCAGCCTGCTTGGCTGGCCCGTCGGCGGTTTTGGTATCGCTGGCTGTGGTGGCTGCTGCTTTGTCCGCTGGTTTGGTGGCGGGGGTTGGTTTGTCTTGTTTGTATTGGCTTGCTGACTTAACGAAACGCGAGGAGACATAGAACCGAACTGCTGCGGGTGGACGGATGATGTACCATTAGCCGCTGTCGTCGCTGGCGGTGCCTATGATGCGGACAATGTCGCCCTGGTTGAGCTTGCCCTGGCTGGCGAAAAAGTTCCGCTGTCGAAGTTGGCCTGCTGCTCGGATATAAACGCCATTGCCGGTTACCTTGCCGCCCTTGCCATCGGCGAGAACCTCGACATATTGCTTGCTGATAACGCTGTAGCAACCCTTGGCGGGCAGAATCTCCAGCCAATCTTCGGTCGGCTTGCCCGTAACGGTTACCGTCTGCGGCTCGTTGAGCTTGGCGACGGGATAAGAGTTCAGGCTCGGCGTGGCACGGACGTAGACATCCTGCCCGACGATGACGCCCTCGTAGCGTTCATCCTGCCCCGGCGTCTGCCCCATCGCCAGGCCAGAGAGACACCCAAGAACTATTGCCAGACAAACCAGCGACAGCTTCATTGTCTTGATATTCATGATTTTAACTCCGCAAAAAAAATCGGACAAAGACTTCCTAAGTTTCAAGAAAAAGGTTACCACTTTTCACGCGACAAGTCAAATATGCGGCGGGGTGTGCGACGAGGAATACAACACCGGAGGAGCTTGAAAAAAATGCCGCGTGCCATGACTGCGGTGTTTGTGGGAGTGACAAAGAAAAATGGAAAAGAAAAAGAATGGATTCCCGCCTGCGCGGGAATGACAAAAAACAGAAAAGGAGAAAAAAAGAAAAAGGAAAGGAAACATGGGCGGGACGCCCACGCTACACATGGGCAAGATGCCCATGCCACACTTGCAGCCTGGGCTGGGTTGGATATACTGGCGGGGGATATGTCAAAAGTGTCTGAAAATTCGAGCGTCGGTTCAGGCCTTGGTTCCGGCCCTGGCTCTGGTTCCAGCCTGGCGGGGTTGCGGGTTACTGTTGTGGGGTTGGGCAGGTTCGGCGGGGGCCTGGGCGCAGCGAGTTGGCTGTGCGGCCAGGGTGCCAGGGTTACGGTTTCTGATATGGCAAGGGCAGATTCCCTGGGCGATTCGGTTCGACAGTTGGCGGAGCTGGGGGCGGAGTTGCATCTTGGCTCGCACGAACGGGCTGATTTTCTCCAAGCCGACCTGCTGGTAGTGAACCCAGCTGTGCCGAAGGATATGCCCTTGCTCGTCGAGGCCGAGCGGGCTGGGGTGGGGCGGACCTCCGAGATAAATCTGTTCCTCCAGCGGTGTCCCGCGCCGGTGGTGGGCATCACCGGCAGCGTGGGCAAGAGCACCACGACCGTTATGGTCGGCGAGATTCTGGGCACCAGCCGGGCTGTGCATGTCGGGGGCAATATCGGCAAGAGCTTGCTGGGGGAACTGCCTGCGATAAAGCCAAGCCACGCCGTCGTGCTCGAGCTGTCGAGCTTTCAGCTGGAGGACACGCCCATTGTCGGCATCAGCCCAGCCGTTGCTTTGGTTACGAACGTTTTCGAAAATCATCTCGACCGCTACGCAGGCTCGCTGCAAGCCTATGCCGACGCGAAGAAAAATATCTTCCGCTTCCAAGGCCCAGACGACGTGCTGATATTGAACCGCCAGTGCGAGCTGACCGCGGACTGGGCGGCGGAAACTCCTTCGCGGGTGGATTGGTTTGACCCGCAAGCGGAGCCTGTCGAGCTGGCCTTGCCTGGGCAGCATAACCAGGCAAACGCCCAGGGAGCCTTGGCTGTAGCGAAGCATTTTGACATCGATCGGCCCGAGGCCCTGGCTGCGTTGGCGAGGGTGCGTTCCCTGCCGCACCGTCTGGAATTCGTGGGTGAAATCGATGGCGTGCGGTTCTTCAACGACTCGAAATGCACGACCCCAGCCGGGGCTGTGGTAGCGTTGGAATCGTTCCAGCCAGGCCGATGCGTGATTCTTATGGGCGGGTATGACAAGGCTGTGAATTTCGACGCGCTGGGTGCCAAGGCTGCGGGCCAGGCCAAGGGGGTGGTAGCGTTTGGGCAGACAGGCGGGGCGATTATCTCAGCGGTGCGACGCAACGCCAAGCCGGGCCAAGCCCCC
>QNCB01000274.1 GCA_003644335.1 Planctomycetota bacterium
AGCGAAAGTTTTCCTATCGTTCCTAATGATACTAGGCCGGCTTGAAATAATGGTAGTACTATGCCTGTTCCTGCCATCCTTCTGGAGAAAAGAATAGTTGTCAGAAGTCAGTTATCAGTTATCAGTAAAAGCAAAAAAGAAACTACGAAACACGGCTCAGTAATTATTTTTGCTTTTACCAGTCAACCAGCCAACCAGTCAACCAACTACTACTTCTTATAGACTTCATTTGGGTCGAAGAGTTTTTCCGCTATGACATCCCAGTCCCCGGCGTCGTTTAGTTTGCGGTAGAAGCAGGATTGGTAGCCCTCGTGGCAGGCGGCGCCTTTTTGGATTACCTCGATAACGAGCGTGTCTTTGTCGCAGTCGGTGTAGATAGCCTGGACTTCCTGAGTGTGGCCTGACGACTCGCCCTTCATCCAGTATTTCTGTCGGCTGCGCGACCAGAAATGCGTCTTGCCCGTCTCTACAGTATCCTTCAACGACTCGGCGTTCATGTAGGCGACCATCAACACTTGCTTGTTCTCGGCGTCCACGCAGACAGCGGGGATTAGCCCGTCAGCGGAAAACTTCAGCCCAGCGATTGTTTCGTCCAATTTGCTCATTACTTACTCCTTGGGTTCGTATTGGTTCGCTATTTTTAGCAAAGCCAGATGATACCCGCAAGACAAGAGCGATTCAATGACGAATAGGCAAATGACGAATTTCAAAGCCCGAATGGCGAATCAATAACGAATGACGAATAACGAAAATACCCAATGCCCAAATACCCCCAGCACTTATTTGCTACATTCGGCCAATGATTAAGTCGAACGGAAGAACGACGACTTTGGGTTTATGCAAATAAGTGCTGGGGATAACTGACAACTTTCTATAAAAAATACTCTGGCAGATATTCTTTTGCTTTTAGCAGGTTGTGGATTTCTCGCATTGCTTCTCGGTCGGTGGAGTCTATGGACAGGTCGGGCTTTCGGCGGAAGAGGTTGCGGTCTGCCAAGCCTATCACGACCAGTTCGTTTGGCTGATTCAGCGTGTCGAGCATTTCCAGTTCGTCGTCGCTGAGGTCCGAGACGGTGGTTATGAGGATCATGCCCGCGTCGGTAAACAAGTGGGCTGTCTCGCCGAGCCTGCGGAGGAATTCGCTGCGGTCGCCCGTGTTACCCATGCTTGCCTCGACGCCAGCCAGGCTGTCGGACAGGCCCAGATAGTAGACCAGCCGGCCCGAGCTGAAGAGGTATTCTTCCAGCGATTTGGCTAGTTGTTTTTTGCCCGCCTCAGCTGGGCCGCAGAGGACGACCAGAGCGGAGCGTTGCGTGAATCGCCCAGCTCGCATGCCGGTGGTTATCGACGAGCGATCCCATGCTCCTTCGCGCTGCCGAACATGTTTCGCTGCGAGGGTTTCCTCGTCTTGGCAGGCTTCCAAAACGACCCCGCCGCCTGCGATTTCGTAGTTGTCGATTATCACGAACCTGCCGGTCTGCGGCAGCTCGCTGGCCAGGTCGCATGCGACAGACTGATATGTCTCCAGCGTGCACTGGGCCATATCGTGTCGCTCAATCTGCTGCCTGTTCGCCGTCGTCGACAGGTCAGACGCGTCGAGAATCGTATCGATACCGGTCAGCCAAACCGGCGTGCGAACGCCGGCGAGTTTGAGTTTGTATCGTTTGTCCATCACCATAGGCTGGGAGCTTAGCCAGAACATATTCACCCGCAGCTTGGCGGTAACCTTGGCGTTGAGCTGGTCGGCGCGGCACATAAGCTCGCCAGGCTTGATGTATATTTGCGTGCTCAGCGTAACGCCCGTAGACTCCCCAGCCTCAGCCTGGCTACGCGGCGGAGCGTTGAAAATTTCGACAGACGCCACAGCAGAGGTCTTGCCCGATGGCAGAAAAATCACCTCATCGCCAGCGTTCAGCGAACCTGTCTCCACTCGCCCAGCCACGATCCGCCTCTCGTCGCCCTCAGCGGTGAACTTGTAAATATCCTGCACGGGCATGCGCAGTGGCTTGTCCACCGGCGGGGGTTCTTTGCGGAACTCGTCCAACATGCCCAGCACGCTTGGGCCGGTGTACCAAGGCGTGTTGGGCGAGGCGGAGACGATATTGTCGCCATCACGCGCGCTGAGGGGAATAAACGCCTTGGGCACTACGCCGATTCGCTCGAGAAATTGGCTATACTCCTCGACGATAGCGTCGAACTTGTCGCGACTGAACCCGACGAGGTCCATCTTGTTCACGCAGACCGCCATCTGCCCCACGCCGAGCATACTCACGAGGTATCCATGTCGGCGGGAGTTTTCCTGCACGCCCTCGTTGGCGTCGATGACCAACAGCCCAGCCTCTGCCCGGGCGGCACCGGATATCATGTTCTTGAGAAACTCGATATGACCCGGCGCGTCGATGATGATGTACTCTCGCTTGTCCGAGCGGAAGAAGCACCGGGCTGAGTCGATGGTAATGCCCTGGGCCTGCTCGTCTTTCAGGGCGTCGAGCAAAAAGGCATACTCGAAGGGCCTGGCGTTTTGCTTGCATTGCTGCTGCACCATCTCCAGCTTGCCCTGCGGTAGCGAGTTTGTATCAGCCAACAGCCGACCGATAACCGTACTCTTGCCATGGTCGACATGGCCAATGACAACAATGTTCATCTGCTCCCGCCCACTGGCAGTAGCTGGGGCAGCCATTATATTTTCACTCGTTTTAGTCATATTTGTTATTCCCGTGGCACGGATGTATTCTGAATCCTGAATTCTGGCTCCCGCTTCTACATATATCCATCTCGGCGGAGGGTCTCCAGGCCCTGGCCATCTTCTTTGTCCTGCTCTCTGCCAGACCGCTCAGCAATGTCGGCGAACTTGCCGCTCTGCAACTCCTCGATAATTTCTCGCACATTGCTTGCGGTGGATTCCACCGGGCTGGTACAGGGCGCGCAGCCCAGTGAGCGATATCGCTTGCCCTCGCCGCGGTCGAAATACAGGTCGATAATCGGGATATTTTCGCGCTCGATATACTCCCAGATATTCAGCTCGGTCCAGTCCAGCAGCGGGTGTATCCGTACATGCGTGCCGGGAGCGAAGTCGGTCTTGAACTGGTTCCACAGCTCGGGCGGCTGGTCGCCGACATCCCAATCGTTTTCCTTGTCCCTCGGCGAGAAGTACCGCTCCTTGGATCGGCTGCCTTCTTCGTCGCTGCGGACGCCGACGATGACGCCCGTGTAAGGCTTGCCGCCGGAGTTCTTGTCGTAGTGGCCCGTCTCGTGGTTCAACGCCCACCTGGGCCAATCGCCCGAGAGCGTATGCTTCAGGGCCTCGCTCTTGAGGGCACGGCAGCATTGCAGGCGGGTGAGATTGCCGTTGGGA
>QNCB01000275.1 GCA_003644335.1 Planctomycetota bacterium
ACCAAGCCAGGCCTGTGGGCGGGGAAGGGCAGTGGACTTTCGGACAGTCGGGTGGTGGAAGATTTCATAGGCCCGACAGGCCGATGGAATTATCTGCAACTCAAAACCGCACCGGCGGCCGGCGAGGATTCCCTGGCAGCGATACTGCAGCGGAATTACCTGCACCCGGGTCGGCTGGTCGTGTCTCTTGGACAGGCAGGCCGATTCGCACCCGGCGACGCGGATCGCGACGGATTTGACGAATCGCAAGGCTGTTACTTCCTGGCCTCGTCCAACGGGCAGTGCAGATTCCGGATAATCCCCCCAGCCGCCGGGCTGATGAACCCGGTCTTCCGCGTAGCTGGGCCTTGGCGCAAGGCGCCGTGCGTAAATGTCGAAGGCCTGGCCTTGCGCGAGGTATCGCTCTTACCGGACGGCTCGGCGGTGTTTGCAATCGCAGGCAAAATAAGCAAACCAACCTTCGTGGAAGTCCTGCCTCCGACAACGGATTAGAACTGATACCGTAGGCTATGCAACCCATACGGGCATGGCTTGTTGCATGACAAAATTGCCGGGTGCCGTGGTTGCGGTGTTTGCAACCACGGCACCCGGCTCAATCCGAAATCTGAAATCCAAAATCCGAAATTGTCCGGGATAACCAACCGGTTTTATGCCCGCACACGATGCCCAATGGTAAGACTATGGTTTAATCTCGCTCACATGCAACTTGTTGCATGACAAAATTGCTCTTAGCGGTTACCATCTTTCGCGTATGATTCCACGAAATTACAAGGACACGGTTCAGCTTATACTCTCGCCAAAGCTTCCCGCCTTAGCTGAGAAGATACTCATGGGCCAAACCACCCCCTGCACCGGCAAGGAGAGTTTCGCACACAAGCTGGAAATCGTACCAGCCCGTCGCCGGGCCGACCTCACCCCGCCGGGGAAGCATATGCTGATAGATTCAGCATATCGGCTGAACGAAACGCACTTCCACGAAAAGTGCATATACAAGTTTTCAAAATGGCAGTATTTGGTAAAGAAGCTAACGCCAAGCCATTGGCGGATTGAGGTGGCGGGCGATATTTTTTCGCACTTGGTCTGGCCTTATCGAACGGTGGGCAGCCTGCTGAAGGTTCTGCTTTGTCAGCATGGCCTGATGTCTTTTCACTCAGCTGGATTTTACGACGGCCAGGATGTCGCCCTCGTGCTGGCTCCCAGCGGAACGGGCAAGACACTCACGACGATTCATTTTTTGTGTCGTGGCGGCGGCGTGTACAACGACGACACCGTTACCGTAAAGGATGGCAAGATTATTCCGACCCCGTGGGGGATGCACTTTTGGGAGCATCGATATAAAAACGCGCCGGAGATTCTGCCGACGAACATGCCCGTTTTTACCGCGCGAGATAAATGGCGGCTGCGGGCTAGTCGAGTGCTAAAGGCTGCCTCGCTTGGCATGGTTGGCCTGGGTTCTCGCCTGAATATCGCGGAGTATTGGCCCGGGTCCGTCCCGCCGCCCGCGGAGCCTGTGAAAATAATCTCCCTTCGTCGCGGCGAGCAGCTGCGGGTTGATACGAATACTCCCGTCGAAGTTTTGCGAAATCGCCTCTGGGGCGACCTGGAATATCAATGCTTACCTGTTCTGCGATGGCGGGACGTCGAGACGATTTCGGGGATACCGTTTTTCCAGGCGGGGGAGTTTTTTGACAGGCATCGAAATTTTATGGACAAACTTTTCGCCCGGTGCAGGCTGACGACCATCACAGTCCCAGCCCGTTATTCCCGCGAGGTGTTCGAGTGCATTAACGAGGCTATCCATTCATGAGCACGAAATACTACTGCATTTTCGACTTTGTAAAGTTCAAATGGGTTAACCCCCTGAAGACGCCGCTGGGCGATTACGCGATAAAGTATAGCCATTTCCAGGTCGAGCGCGATACTTACCAAACCAGCCCTGCTAAGGTCGAGTTTACGATTTGTTCCCATGGGCCTGACAAAATCATGACGCGAAACTTGTCGCGTACCTCGGAGCGATTTTACGGCGACGAAAACTTTTTTCAGATGGATCACCAGCTGGGCTGTCGGCGATGGCGGAGTTGGGTCGCGGACTTAGCCCAGAAGCACGTTCGTATCTGGTATCATTTTCCGTGGTACAATCGCACCAAGCCTGTTTCCTGGCTCAGTAGCGACCTGCTGATTTGCTTCCATGTAATTCAGCCTATCTTGGAATACAAGCTCCAGGAGTTGGGCGTAGCGGTTTTGCACGCAGCTGGGGCTGTCAAGGGCGACCAGGCCCTGCTGCTGCCAGGCCGAGGCGGAGTTCGCAAGACGACTATCCTGATGAACCTGCTGAAAAATGGCTGGGGTTACCTGGCTGACGATCTGATTTTGCTGCACCGCGGGAAGCTGTATCCAAACCCGCAATCCCCAGCCTTGTTCGATTATCTTTTCCGAAACCGCGAGGACGAACACTACACCGCCCGGGATTACCCCAAACTGCTTTGGCACTTGTGGGCCAGTCGGAAAGTCTCGTATCCTATCGCCGGGCCAACGGACCTGGCTGGGGTGGTAACGCTGCTGCGAAGCTCCGAGCCAGTCGAGATGGCCTCTCAAACTGCCGGGCTTATCGACGCCGCTGCCATCGAAAAAATCGTAGCTATCGATCGTCTCGAAAGGCTAAACCGCGTGGACTACGACGATGCTATGGGAAGGTTTATGCTTCAACTAAACCAGACCCAGGGCCTGGACACCTGGGGCCTATATTGGCAAAAACACCGCCAACTGCTGACAGAGAACCTCACAGGCCTAAGCCACCGCGAACTAACGATAGGCCCGAGGGTGTCAAGCCAGGACGTCAGCCTGTTTGAACAGATGATCTAAGCTTGGCGAATAGCTTGGCTGAGCTGAGACTGGCCAGGAGTACGTATGACATGGATGTCGCAGCTGCTGCGCCTGCGATGCCGTAGCGGGGAATCAGCAGGACGTTCAGCACGAAATTCGCTACGACGCAAATACTCACAATGCCAGCTACGCTCCGCTGGTCATGGCCCGCGTTTAGCGTCCGCGTGCAGACATTGCCGATGGCAAAGAAAATTGCCCCCGCCCAAAGCCAAGCCAACGCCGTTGCCCCGATAGCATATTTCTCGGCGAAGGCTATGGTGATGATATCGTCCGCCCAGAATATCCCAACAACCAACGCGACGGGTAACATCGCCAGGCAAAAGCCGATGACATGCAGAGTTATGCGTCGAATTTCCCTGTAGTCCCCCTTGGCCCATAAGACCGAGACCGTCGGCGTGAGTATAATCGGCAGGATCATCAGGCTGTATACCATCTGGTTCAACGCCAGGGCTACATTGTAAATCGCT
>QNCB01000276.1 GCA_003644335.1 Planctomycetota bacterium
GACGGCCTGGGCGTGGTCTATCTCGACTGCGATGTCGAGGAACCAAATGGCCACATTTTCCTGAAGCCCGACATCGGCCAGAGCAGGCCCGTCGGCAGCTTGGTTCCCAAAGTTGACCAAGCTGCGTGTATCAACTGCGGCAAGTGCGGCGAGATCTGCCAGTACAGCGCGATCGTCTGCGTGGGCAAAAAGGTGCTGGTATATCCCGAACTTTGCCACAGCTGCGGCGGGTGCGAACTTGTTTGTCCCGTCGACGCGATTACGGAAGTTTTCCGTACAACGGGCAAGTTGGAGACAGGCCAGGCTGGGGCTATCCGGTTCGCCCACGGGCTGCTCAATGTCGGCGAAGTGATGAGTCCGCCGCTGATAAAAGCGGTGAAAGCCTCTGCCCCCGAGGTGGATGTAACGATAATCGACTCGCCGCCGGGCACATCCTGCCCGGTTATCGAAAGCGTCCGCGGCTGCGATTTCGTCGTGCTGGTTACCGAGCCAACGCCGTTTGGCCTGAATGATCTGAAACTGGCCCTCGAGATGACCCGCGCGATGAAGCTGCCGTTTGGAGTGGTAGTCAATCGGGCCGATGTTGGTGACCGGGAAACTTCCTCGTATTGTCGGGAGAATGATATCGAGATTTTGGCCAGGATACCCGACGACCGAAAAATAGCCGAGGCCTATTCCCGCGGCGAGCTAGCCTGCGATGCCGTTCCAAAACACGAGTCGATATTTACCCGCCTGCTCGGTAACATTGGCTCAAAGGTGAAGACAAGTGCGAGATAGGAGACTGCAAAATGCCTGTTTATGAATATCGCTGCAAAAAATGTGGCCAGGTCAGTTCGTTTTTGGAAAAGTCCGGGGGCAAAAAAACCCACGCCTGCGAAAAATGTGGCTCCAAGGATACGGAGAAAGTCTTCTCGACCTTTTCCGCAAAGTCCAGTGATTCGTCGTCGTGTAGCTCAAGTTGTCCAACGGGAACGTGCCCGTTTGCGTAATGTTTGTTTGTGAAGACATGATTATCACGTTGTAAAATTGAGATGAGTAAGCGGGTGGTAAAAGACGATTTCTACGACAAGATCAAGCCCCGCCTACATCGGCGGATTGGTCTGGAGCTGCGCCTTGCGGGCCAGCTTCTCGACCTGGGCTGTGGAGCGTGCAACCTCGTGCAATACCTGGCGGAAACATATCACCAGAAAGTTGTCGGCGTGGATATCTCTGACCAAACTTTCCCCAAGGCTCGCCATACCTCTGACGGACAGCGATATCGGTGCATCCGTAAAAATGCCACGCACCTGAGCTTCGTTAGAGACGCGGGCATGGACGCGGTGGTCTCGATGTGGGCCTTGCACGAGATGGAAAATCCGCGGGATATCCTTCGGGAAACACACCGCGTGTTGCGGCCTGGCGGGGAGATATTAGTCGTCGATTTCCCAAAAAACTCCCTGGCCCAGCGACTTTGGAACGAGGACTACTACAAGCCCGGCGAGGTCAAAGCCCTGCTCCAGGAAGCTGGTTTTGAGAATGTACAGGTGCATCTTATCGAACGAAAACAGGTTATGTGGGCGCGAGGCTGGAAGCCTGCGAATCGGGAAATATAGGCCTTAAAGTGGCCTGAGATACGGAAAGGATTTACCATGACTGAATTATCGCAGAACAGCAGCACGGAACCCACTGGCAGCAGGAACCGCTGGGCGGGGCTGATTGTCGGCCTTGCGATCGGGTTTGTCGTTGGCGTAGGCGTTACCGCCCTGGTGGGGTGGAAAAGTATGCCCAGCATGATGCTCAACATCCACGAAAGCAGGTACCAAGATGTAGACCGTACCTGCGTCGAACTCAAAAAAGCCATCGAAGCCAACGGGTGGAGCTGTCCCGCCATCCGTAATATGAACAAGGCGATGGCCAAGCATGGGGTTCAGTTCGACCGCCCCGTGCGTATCGTGGAGCTGTGCAAAGCCGATTACGCCAAGCGAATCTTGACCACCAATGCGGAAATGTTGACGCTCATGCCCTGCGCGTGGGGAGTGTATGAAGGGGCCGACGGCAAGGTGTGGATATCCGGGATGAACACCGGGCTGATGGGCAAGATGTTCGGCGGGACGATCGCGGAGGTGCTGGGCAAGGATGTAGCTGCGGACGAAAAGGCGATGCTCAAATCGGTTACCAAGCCATAGATGGGAACTGCAATGAAAGAACTGGTAGTCATAAGTGGCAAGGGCGGGACGGGCAAGACGTCTATCGTAGCTTCGTTTGCCACGCTGGCGAGGAACCAGACTGTGCTTGCCGACTGCGATGTCGACGCAGCTGACCTGCACCTGGTGCTGGAGCCTGAGATTATTCGCACGGAAAATTTCTCAGGCGGTCTGCGGGCGAAAATCAACACCGACCTCTGCACCGCCTGCGGAAAATGTCAAGAGGTCTGCCGCTTCGACGCTGTATCGCAGGGCGTCGCAGAGTCCTGGGCCATGGGGTCGGATGTGGATTCCGCGTGTCGCGACTGCAGCTTTTGCGTGCGGTCATGCTCTTCGCGGACAAACGCCACCATTCACGATATGCTGGAATCGCCGGGCTATCTTAGCAAGCAGGTGTTTAAAATTGACCCGATCGCGTGTGAAGGCTGCGGCGTCTGCAACTGGTTCTGCCCAGCCGACGCTATCGAGTTTGCACCGGCGGTGAATGGCCAATGGTTTTTGTCGGACACACGTTTCGGGCCTATGGCTCACGCCAAGCTGGGCGTGGCGGAGGAGAACTCCGGCAAGCTCGTCAGCCTGGTCCGCAGCGAGGCCCGGAAACTCGCCGAGGCCCGCGGGCTGAATACGATAATCATCGACGGCTCGCCGGGGATAGGCTGTCCGGTTATCGCTTCGATTACGGGGGCGAACCTCGTGCTTATAGTTACCGAGCCGACCCTCAGCGGCCTGCACGACCTGCAGCGAGTAGCTGACCTGACAAAGTTTTTCGGAATCGAAACTCTCGTGTGCATAAACAAGTGGGACATAAACCCTGAAATTACCGCGAAAATCGAGCAGCAAGCCGAGCAGCGAAACTTAACCCTCGCCGGGCGAGTCCGCTACGACAAGGCGGTAACCATGGCTCAGGTTCACAAGCAAACCGTCATCGAATATCAACCCACCGGCTGCGCCGAAGACATCCGCGATGTTTGGCGAGAGGTCGGAAAAATACTACAATGAGGAGCCAATGGCAAAAATGTAGCCTAGCCGCCCCCGGCTGGGAAGGTCGTATGAAAAACACTGGAAATATAGCAAGTTCGACACAGCCGAGGGCGACTGTGCTACATTTCCGGATAGTTTTGCAATTGGCTCTAAGGTTGGCGGGAATATGACTGGCGACTTA
>QNCB01000277.1 GCA_003644335.1 Planctomycetota bacterium
AATGTCGCCGTCTTCCAGCCAAATGTCCCGCCGAAACATCGCTGAGGCATTGGCACTGGCACCGCTGCCGGACTCGATGGTCGGCTCGAGCATTTTCCGCAGGTTAATTATCATCGTCTGCGGATAGGACAGATTTTTTCTGCGGATGAGCAACACCTTGCTAAGCTCAGCCCGGCGAGGGCGGTAGCTGCCAGCTTGGGCGATAGCCATCATAGCAGACATCTCCGAGACGCTCGGAGCGGCACCGAGCGTGGTGAACACCAGCCCGGGCTTGAGAACCTCGCCCATAACATACACTCGCAGGGGCGAGATGGTCTCGAGGTTTACGGTAACTTCCAGGTCGTGCAGAGCGACGGGGTTCTCGTGGTAGCCCTTGTTGATAACCGCGTGCAGCTCGTCGATGGTTCGCCCGCCAGCCAGTACCGAGCCGATAAGAGGCAGTGCTATGGTACCGTCCGGCGCGACTGGCACAAGACGCGATTGGCCACGCGGGGCGGTTTTGATAGCGTCTCGCAAATCGAAAATATCCCGCTTGGATTCCTTAAACGATACCGTCAGGACAGGATTCTTGATGTACTTGCTGTATAGTGCGACAAGCTCTTTCTGTACCTGCGGGATGGTCTTGTCAAAGACACTGACCTGGCCTACAAGGAACAGGTGCACCGTGCCGTCGGACTGAACTTCCTCGCCAATCTGATTAAATTTCGAGTCGTACGGAAAGCGGATGCTGATGACGTCGCGAATTTTGAGCTTGTAAAACTGCGCGTCCTGCAGTGTCCGGACGTTGTAGATAATTTCGACCTTGTCGCCGGGGCGTATGCGATAGTCCCGCCGAACTTTCGTGGCGTTGCCTATCTTGGGCATGGGCCAATCCTTGCGGAGGAACTGCTGGGGGTACTTGCTTTTGGCCTGGACTTTCTCCTCGCCACAGCCCGGCAAGGCAGCCAAACCCAAAAAGCTACAAGCCAACACCGCCAGCCCAAGCCAACCGGTTCGCCCGGCACCGAATTTCGCTTTCAATAGATTACTCATGTTTACCTCGTTACCTGAAGGAACGCCTGGGCCTGGACTGACCTGGCCTGTCGCAACCCAGCTGCTGCTCGTTCGTATTTGTTCCAACGCCCGACCTGAAGCAGGAAACTCAGCCGTCCCGCCTCTACAATCGGCCTAATGTATGTCTTGAGCTTTGCCTTGTCAAACGCCTTGGCCCCAGCCTGGGCGTCGGATCTGGTCGAATACGCTCCGACCTGAATCGTCCACTTTCGCCCGTTAACACGTCGGCGGGACAACTTGGCGAGTTTCGACCTGCCAAATAAGTATATCACTCGCTGAAAATGCACGTCCGCCTGCTGCCATCGACCCAAACGCTGCAAAATACAACCAAGCCTGTAATGCGCCCTGTCCACAGGCCTTTGCCTGCGATCAGCCAAGTCTACAACGTGCTGAAAACATTTTTCAGCCCGGGGCATGTCGCCCTTGCGATACGCTATCTCGCCAAGCGCGTCAAACGCCCGAATAAGCAGCTGGATATTATCACTCTTTCGGCTAACCTTTTCAAGGTCGCTCTGTGCCCTGGTTATATCTTTCAGCCTGTACCGGGCCATGCCCCGCAGATAAGTAGCCTGCAAAGCGACACTACCCCGGCCTGTATATTCCAACGCCGCGTCAGCCTGGGCAACGGTTTTTCTATTGTCGCCCGCGCGATACGCACGGGAAGCAATATCCAGGTGCTCCCGAGCCTGCGGGCTTACTGCTTTATATTCGCAACCAATCGTAAAAAGCGAAACCAACGCGCACAGAACCAAGCCACATCCGCGCATATCCGCCGAGCGACTCTCAGAGGTTATTCTCGAATCACCCGGACAACAAGCCGATATTATACGCGCTTTCGACATATTTCCCACAATTCCTTTAGTTTTTCATAAACAACTTTAGTAACCGTTCATGTTTTTGTCAGCCCGAAGCGCCGGGTGCCGTGGTTGCTTTTATTTCGCGTTGCCGAATTGCGTGTTGTATAGTTGGGTATAGAGTTCACAGGTTTCCAGCAGTTGTTTGTGCGGGCCCAGGGCAACGATTTGGCCTTCGTTCATAACGACGATAGCATCGGCGGCGAGAATTGTCTGGAACCGGTGGGCTATCATCACAGCCGTTCTGCCGGTGATAAACTCGCCCATAGCCTGGGAAATCCGCTGCTCGGAATCCGGGTCGATTTGGCTAAGAGCCTCGTCGAAAATAAGCACCGCAGGGTCTCGCAAAATCGCCCGGGCGATAGCGATTCGCTGCCGTTGCCCGCCAGAGAGCGTCGCGCCGCGTTGGCCTACCATGGTGTCATAGCCATCGGGCAGCTCGCGGACGAACTCATCGACGTAGGCCTTTTTCGCAGCATCGAGAATTTGTTGAGGCTTGGGACGGCGCAGGCCATACGATATATTCTCGCCGATGGTCGCGTTGAAGATAACGGTGTCCTGGGACACCAAAGCTATCTGCCGGCGAAGCGAGCGGAGCGAATGGGTCGCGACATCACGCCCATCGAAAAGTATCTTGCCCCCGCTCGGCTCCAGCAGCCTGGGCAGCAGGCTCACCAGCGTCGTCTTGCCGCACCCGTTTGGCCCGACGATCGCGACGGTCTGGCCTGCCTGGATAGTAAGGTCTATCCCGCACAAGGCTGGGGAGTTGGCGTTGGGATAGGTGTACTCCACCCCCGCCAGCTCGATGCTCCCGCTAAGCCTGGGCAGCATCGGTGCGCCCGGGGTTCGTTTTTCCTTCTGGCGGTCGCGAATCTCGAATATCCGCTCAGCTGCGGCGTCGCCCCGCTGGAACCGGGTAGCGACCTTGCTGAGTTTTCGCACAGGGTCGAAGATAGCTGCGAGCATCACCATCCAGGTGATGAGGTCTTCGATGTCCATGTCGATTTTGTGGTTCAGCACGAGGTACCCCGCACCGCCAGCCGCCAGCAGGCCCACCGTCAGTCCCAACGCTTCGATTGACGGGCTGGTCGCTGCGTCCGTCCGGGCCATGCGCCGTTGCTGTTTGTACAGTTGGCGGTTGACACGATGGAACCGCTTGCGCTCCGCGGCCTCCATGGTGTAGGCTTTGACGATGCGAATGCCCGTGAGCGTCTCCTCCAGCACAGCCAGCATGTCAGCCCAGTTTTCCAGCGCCCGCTTGGTAGACCGGCGGATGATTTTCCCAAACGTGCGGATAAGCACCGCTGCGAAAGGCCCAGCCACCAGGGCGATAAGCGTCATCTGCCAGCTAATCACAAACGCTCCCACCAGCGACGCGACAGCCTTGGCAGGCTCGACGAGCGTCTTGCCGAAGAGCGTCATCT
>QNCB01000278.1 GCA_003644335.1 Planctomycetota bacterium
CGAAGAAGTAGCCAGGCTGCACCTGGAGAAGATCGGCGTCAAGCTGACCAAACTTTCAAAGGAACAAGCAGACTACATCGGCGTACCAGTCCAAGGCCCATACAAACCGGAACATTATAGGTATTGATTAGTTGACTGGTTGATTGGTTAACTGGTTGATTGGGTGGCCATGGGCATAGCCTACTATTTTGTAGGAAAAATACGATGCGAATTTATCTGAAAGTTCTTAATCCTATTGTCTCTTTGCTCGTCCTTCTGATATGCGTGTATTCATCTATCGTCAGCGATGGCAACCTCAAACCTGCCGGCCCGCTGGATGGCGGTATCCCCGCGTACTTCCTTGCCAAGGGCCTGTTTTGCAGCTCAGCCTTGTTCATATTGGGCAAGCTGCTGCAACATATGCTCTACGGCAAAGCGGAAAAGTAAGCCAAATTACTCAAACTGACCGATTTTCAGCGATCCAACCGCGGGGTTGTTGACTGGTTGATTAGTTAACTGGTTAACTGGGAAAAGATTACAAAAAGATTACAAAACAAATACGCCAAGGCTCTCTGTCCAGATAAGACCTGGAAAACAAGGGTTTTCGACGCTGTAAAGATTTGTGTAATTCTTTACTAATCAAGTAGTTAACCAATCAACTAGCTACTCAAACCGGTTGGTTTGAATAAATTAAAGAGGTCAGCCAGCTAAACTGGAAGCTATCCCAAAAGAACCTAAAATTTCCAGACCATATCCACCTGCACCGTAACGGTGTGGTCTTGTTGGTCAGGCCAGGGGACGTGAATCGGATCGGTAATAAACACCTTGCCGCCCAAAGTCAGGAAATCGTCGATGTTATATTTCCCGCCAATAATATGACCTTTGCGATTAGGCCCGCCAAAATCGGAGTCGCCCAAGCCAAATCCGCCAGACAAGGTCGGCAGCGAATTGATCTCCTCGTAGAGGTAGGTATAGCCAAAAGACCAGTCGCCTTTTTTCTTGTTCTTGCCAACTTTTATGCCCGCTCCGAAGGCGTTGTTCTTATCTTCAAACTCCCGGTCGGCGTTGGGGTTCTTGTTTTGGTTGGGGTAGTTGTCTCCGCAATTGTGCGCCCAGCTGAACCAGGCGGCAAATGGCAGGTCAAACATTTTCCACTTTACCTTCGTGGTCATTTCCAAAATTTTCATTTCGGCATTGCCATAGCCGGACTGCGTCAGCCATTGGCCATCGACGCCGCTGCCGCCATTGGCGCCGACCACGTCGAAGTGATTATAGTCGTAAAAAGTAGTACCAAAGAACCATTTGACGTCCTTGGCCAACTTCCAGTTAAAGCCCAGCGAGTAGTTCCACATCGTGGCGTCGCGGCAGGTGTCGCCTTGGGGGTCGGTGGCGCTGCGGTTAGACTCTTCCAGAATCCAGTATCCCACCTGGGCGTATGGCTTGAAGTCGCCGAAGAACGGCGCGACGTAATCAATCGCGAAACCTTCGGGGTTGATGTCGCTGTCCCAGGTCATCGGGGTTCTGGTGCGGCTGGGATTTTTCATTTTACCACCCGTGATGTTCAGGCCCTTGGCCCACTTGGGTTTGTATCGGGCATAGGCCAGGTCAATCCAAACATGCTTCTTGCTGAACGAGCTATCGAAGCTCTGGTTGGTGCTGTCGCTGTCGTCGCTGGAACCGGAAGCCAGGCGGAATATGACCGCCAATTGCTTATCCCACCAGGTTTTCTCAAAACCGAAACGCAGGCGGAAGCGGGCGCGATTACGATCTTTTCGCACGGTGCCAGGCCAGCCACCTTGTCGCCAGCCTCTGCTATCGTGCTGGTATCGTAGGCGGAAATCGCCGAAAAACTTGAGGTTCTTCATCCACTTTGGCATAGCTGGTTGAAGTTTGGCATCGTCCAAAATATTTTTCATCATCTTGGCCATTTCGGCCTTTTGAATCTTGCTGGCTTCTGCGCTGTTCTGCGAGACGGTCAGATTCCGAATAGTCTCGGCTTGCTGCTTGAGCCTAAGATTCATTTCTCGCATCTCAGCCCGCATCTGACCAAGATCGTCAGCCAACACAACCGAGCTGAACGCCGCCGCAACTGCCAAACTTGCAATAATCAATTTTCGCATTTGATATTCCTTTCAAATTTGCGAAACCACCAAGCCTCAGCTGCCGAACACTCGGACATGACTGCTACCTGTTTGGTGTAAAGTATGTGAAAAATGTGTTAGGTGAGTACAAAGGATTTGTTAAAAAAATGTTAATTCGTTGAGATGTTTTTTTTGTATTTAGTCCTGCGGATTATCTTTCATTGCCTCGGCGTGGCGGACGATGTCGCCGGTTTTCAGGAAGATGATATCCTCAGCTATATTCGTGCAAAGGTCGCCGATGCGTTCCATCGCTTTTGCCGTGTTTATCAGGGTCAAAGCGGTCTCAACCGTCTCGGCTGAGCGATCCTGATTCGCCAAGACACCGCTGACGAATTGTCGATACTGATTGTCAATTTCATCGTCGGCTTCGATGATTTTTCGCGCAGTGCTGGCACTGACCGCTTTGAGCGTTCGGACGGTTCGGCCCAGGATATCGGTGGTGATAACAAAGAGATGGTCGAGATCGGAGTGGCATTCAAAATCGACCTGATTTTCGACGACGTGTTTCACGCGCCTGCCTATTCCCGCAGCAAGGTCGGCGATGCGTTCCAGGTCGCTATTGACCTTTATTATCGTGCAGATAGTCCGCAGGTCGATAGCGGCTGGCTGATACAAAGCAAGCAGACGAATACACTCCTGCTCGATCTCGACCTCTTCCCTGTCGATGGCAGAGTCTCGCAGATTTACTTCCTTGCCAGCTTCGACGTCGTTATTTTTAATTGCATGTATCGCGTCGGCCAGGGCCTGCTCTACCCGCATTCCCATCAGGTCGAGTCTAAGTATTAGTTTTTCGAGTCGTTCTTGTAATTCAGCCATTTTATAGCTCCAAATCAACCAAATCGGCCTGTGATATAGTCTTCTGTCTGCCTGTTTGTAGGATTGGTGAAAACGTCCTTAGTCAGGCCATACTCAATAAGTTCGCCAAGACAGAAAAAAGACGTCCTGTCGGAAACTCTCGCAGCCTGCTGCATGTTGTGCGTAACGATAACAATTGTATAGTCTACTTTAAGTTTGTGAATCAGTTCCTCAATTCGGCTTGTCGCCACCGGGTCTAGCGCGGAGCACGGTTCATCCATCAATAGTACTTCCGGCTTGGTCGCCAGGGCACGGGCGATACACAGCCGCTGCTGCTGCCCGCCGGACAGCGCCAGGGCTGACTTTTTCAATTCATCTTTTACTTCGTCCCACAAGGCTGAGTCTC
>QNCB01000279.1 GCA_003644335.1 Planctomycetota bacterium
AACGTTAAGCATCACCCTGAGCGCGGCGGAGCAAGCGATAGGGTGAATGCTCTTGTTGGGTTGTTTTTTATTTATTGAACGGGCCAACTATCAAGCCTTCCTGGGAGGTTCAGTTCCCATTTTAGATAAAACTCTGCGGCATCTTTTACTCTACGAAATTCCTTCTGTGAATCTTCGGCTATCTCACTGAGATCGTACACTGATGGTCTTCGGCTATGGCAAATGTACCTAGTTGGAGATACCCTATGAATCACTGTTCCCTCATAAACCAGATCGCCATCCTTGTGGGTTGGCATCTCTCTTGGAAACCATTCTTCTTTTTTGATAATGGCCGAGAGATGATCACGGACTTCTGAGTAACGAAGGGTCTCATTTGGCCATAATCCCTTTGCCTTTCGTTCTTCCACATTCAGGTGGCCTCCACGAAGAAGCATGGTCAATATATCTGGTGGCATTTCCATTTTATTTATCTGACCCAACAGTTATTCTACGACGTTGATTCTTTGGAGATTAGCATGGGGCGGAGTCAGATGCAACACTGACTGTATGACTGGTTTTTTGGCTATAAAACGGGTAGTTGTCGCATGATATGCTGTGTATGAAAAAACCGCGCCGCAGGGCTGGTGGCGTGGTTATGTTATTTGACAGAAAGATTAGTTTTGGGGTGCCGATTGTTTTTTATCAAAAAGAAAATCCGTGTAATCTCTTTTTAATCCCGTGAAATCCGTGGACTCCTTTTTTCCTATTGCCTATTTGCCTATTTGCCTATTGCCTATTGCCTATTTGCCTATTGCCTAATCCCTACTTGCCTATTTGCCTACTTGCGTGTCTTGAGCCAGCGGTCTAGCGACGATTGACTTTCACCAGACGGTTGCCCCGCAACGAGACCAGCTACGCTGATGTCCTCGTCGAGATCAGGCCAGTGTATTCCCTCTCCACGCCCAATAAGACTATAATTCTCCCGCTCTGATGGGAGGCCATGCAACAGTCGTGGATACCATGCCAGCGGGACAGAAATTGTGCGCCCGTCAGTAAGCTCAACCGTGAGGTTGTCCGCGGTTACAGACACAGACTGCGCAACAGAGATTTTACTTCAACAGCCAAAGTATTCATCCCGTGAAATCCGTGGACTCCTTTTTCACTATTGCCTACTCCCTATCTGCCTGTTGCCTGATCAAACTGATCGGTCGAAGAGTTTTTGCGCGGTTTTGGCGATGTCCCTGGCGGTCAGGCCTGCCATTTTCAGCGTTTCTTCTGGCGAGCGTGTGCTCTTGGGAGGCTGGGTTACGCACATCGTTTCGACCATTACGCCGAAGTCGCTCTTGGCTGCGGCTGCAGCTATCTCGTCGCCGAACCCGCCGGTAAAATTGTCCTCGATAACCAGTATCTGTCCGCGATTATCGTCGCCAATCCGGAGAATCTCATCAGTCGCCAACGGCAGTGCATAAGCGTCGATTAGGCTGACGCTCAGGCCGGCCTGGTCTTCGATCATTTTGGCAGCCTGTCGCGCGACGGAAACCATATACCCGCTTGCCACGATAAGCAAATCCTCGCCGTCGACGAGCAGCTTGTATCCGTCGAGCGAAAATTCCTCGTTCTCTTTGTAGATAAACGGCACGTTTGGGCGGTGCGTCCGCATATAGCACATGCCGTCGATATTGGCCATCAGCTCGGTCAGCTTGAATGTGCTGATAGCGTCGGACGGCTGGAACAGGCGGATAGCGGGCTGGCCATCGGCTCGGGTTGCATGGGCGAAGCTGCGGAAGAACGCCACGTCGGGCAGCCCCATTTGGCTTGGCCCGTCCGCGGCCAGGCTGATGCCCGCGTGCGAGCCTACTATTTTGACGTTCGAGTTCGTTATCGACGCCATCTCGATTTGGTCGTATGCCCGGACGATGAACTTGGCGAAGCTCGACGCGAACGGGATTTTCCCGCCACTGGCCAGGCCCACCGCAGCGGATATCATGTTCTGCTCCGCTATCTTGGCTTCGAAGAATCGCTCGGGGTATACCTCCTCGAACATGTTCGCAAAGGTCGAGCCTTTCACGTCGGCGTCCAGGCTGACTATTCTGCTGTCCGCTCCCATAGCTGCCATCGCTGCGCCCCAGGCCTGGCGGGTGGAGAGCTTCTTTTTCTCCAACGCCTTGTCAAGCCCGGCAGCCCGGAGAGCCTCGGCGAACGAACCAGCTGAGATATCCCCGACGCTGTGTTGCGTAGCTGGGAGAGGCTCTTTCAGCTCGTCGATGTCCTCGTCAGCCAAGTCCGCTACGCCCAGTTCCTCAGCCTTGACGTCAAGCTCCCCCAGGGCACTGGCCAGGTCGTCCTGCCCCAACGCCTTGCCGTGGGATGTGGTTTTTTGCAGCTCAGCCACGCCCCAACCCTTGACGGTTTTGGCGACGATAGCGATGGGCCTGCTGCCAGGCTCAGCTGCGGTGGCTTCGAAAATATCGTGCCAGTCGTGGCCATTGATTGTGCGGACTTCAAAACCAAACGCTTCGAGCTTCCGCCCCAGTGCGTCAGCTTGCTGTTGCGGCGAGACATAGTCGCTCTGCCCCTGGCCGTTGCAGTTGAAAATCGCGCGCACGGCGGTGAGTTTGTGGTCGACGATAAAGTCCAGCGCCTCGGAGACCTGGCCTTCTCTGCTCTCGCCGTCGCCACAGATGCAGAAGAATTTTCGGTCGCTGCCGTCGAGCCTGGCTGCCAGCGCAAGCCCCGCTGCGACGGAAAGTCCCTGCCCCAGCGAGCCTGTCGCTGCGTCGAAAAGCGGCATGCCGATGGCGGGGTTCGGATGGCCATCCAATACGCTGTCAGCTGCCCGCAAGCTCACGGCGTCGTTGAACCGCAGCTGGGACGCCTGCTCGGGGAAACCCACAATGCCCCCCAGGTCGCAGTAGGCAGCGTAGATAATCGGCACGGCATGGCCTTCGGATAGAATCAGCCTGTCCGAGCCTGCATTCCAAGGGTTTTTCGGGTCGTATCGCATCTGGCGATACATCAAAGCTGTTACGATATGGCCCAGCGACAACGAGCTGGAAGGGTGCCCCGTGCCAGCGTCGCTGCACATCCGCACCACCTGCTTAGCCAATTTTATGAGTTTTCGATCCAGTGCTTTATATTTAGCCATCTTGCTGTTTCTCCTGATTGTATAGTCATGGTAAGGTATCGTTTTGTCAAAGATTCGATACCTTACCGCACAGGAGCCAAAAACGCAATAACCAAAAAACATGGCTGGAGATGAGTGAGCGACCGGATTTTCTGGCGGGGGTTATGCGGCATGTTGTTGAGACCAATAGTCAGCCCACAGGTCGGAATAATAAAT